>JACIZN010000110.1 GCA_014359405.1 Candidatus Caldatribacterium sp. | reverse complement strand
TTCTCTGCATCTATGTTGCCATCGGGCAGCGCCTGGCCAACATCACCCAGGTCGTTGAGGTTCTTCGAAAGTTCAAAGCCCTCGAGTACACCATTGTTGTGGCAACTTCCGCCGAAGACCCTCCAGCTCTCGTCTACCTTGCTCCATACGCCGGATGCGCCATGGGGGAGTACTTCATGGAGCAGGGAGAAGATGTCCTCATCGTGTACGATGATCTCACCAAACACGCCGTGGCCTACCGGTCGCTGTCTCTTCTTCTTCGCCGCCCCCCAGGACGGGAGTCCTACCCTGGCGACATTTTCTACATCCATTCGAGTCTTCTTGAGCGGAGTGCTCAGCTCTCTGAGTCCCGAGGTGGAGGGTCGATGACTGCTCTGCCCATCGTCGAAACCCAGGAAGGTGACATCGCCTCGTACATCCCCACGAATATCATCTCCATCACCGACGGGCAGATATACTTAGCAACGGAGCTCTATAACCGGGGATTCTTCCCGGCCATCAACATCGGTCTTTCGGTCTCCCGGGTGGGTGGTGAAGCTCAAACCCCCATCATGAAGAAGGTGGCCCGGCGTCTGCGCCTTGATCTTGCCCAGTACTTTGAGCTCGAGGAGTTCGCCCGTTTCGGCGCAGACCTTGACGAGGTTACCCGCCGGCAACTCGACCACGGGAAGAGAATCCTTGAGCTTTTGACCCAGACGTACTTTGCCCCTCTTCCTCTCGGTATCGAAATTTGCGAAGTCTTTGCCGCTACCCAGGGGATTCTCGATGCCATTCCTATCGAGAAAGTGAAACTCTGGGAACAGGAGCTCATTGAGTACCTGAAGAGAGAGCATGGACCTCTCCTTGAACGCCTTGAAAGGGAGCGGGACCTCACGCATGATCTCGAGGAAGAGATGCGAAAGGTCTTGGTGAGCTTTACCGAGAAGTTCCTCGAGGAGGTAAGGTGATGGCAAAGCTTGCTCAATTGAAACGCCAAATAGCCCTTGTGCGGGAGATCCAGCGCATCACGAACACCATGAAGACCATTTCTGCTGCTCGCTGGAGAATGGGCAAGAACGCCCTTGAGAAAGCCCGGGCTTTCGGAAAAGAACTCGAGCGAATGCTTGCCATTCTCGGGCCACAGGATACTCCCCCTGAGCACAGAAAGCTCCTCCTTGTCGGTCTTTTTCCCGACCGGGGTCTTGTGGGAGGCTTCAGCACCATCCTTGCCCAGGAGATACTCCGTTTCCTCGAAAATCAGAAGTTTTCCTCAACTAAAATCATCGTCCTCGGAACTCAGGGAAAAAGAGCTCTGAAGGCCCTCGAGAAGGACATAGTTGCTTTCCATCCCCTTCCCGTGCACCAGATGCCCCACTACCGGGACGTTCGCGACCTGGTGTATGAGGTCTTCCGAATGCAGAAAGAAGGGCTCTTCACACACCTTTTTGTGGGCTTCATGCAGTACGTGTCCATAAGCGAGAGAAGACCCCGTGTGGAGCAGATCCTTCCCTTCGAGAAAGGTATTCCCATGGTGCGGGAAAGGTACCTCCTTTTGAGCGATGTTGGGAGCCTCTACTCCTCCCTCCTTTTCGAGTACGTCGCCGGAAAACTCTACGAAGCTCTTGCCGAAAACTTCATGAGCGAGCAGGCTGCCCGCTTCATTCTCATGGACACGGCCACAACCCATGCCCAGGAAACACTCGATACCCTCCTCCTTCTCTACGCCAAGAAGCGCCAGGAGAGAATCACCCAGGAACTCAACGAAGTTACAGGTGCTGCGGAAGCCCTGCGAGCTCAAGCGAGGTGAGAGCCTATGAGCGAAGGAGTTGTGGAACAGGTTATTGGACAGGTTGTGGACGTGCGCTTCCCTCGGCAGGCAACACCTCCCATCCACAATGCCCTTTTTGTCCCGCAGCGGAACACCCAGGGTTTCGGAGAACCTCTCGTCCTTGAGGTCCACAGCCATCTTGAAGAGGGCCTTGTCCGCTCTATCGCCATTCAGGACACCACAGGACTCGAGCGAGGGGTGAAGGTCCTTGATACCGGTGAGCCCATTAAAGTTCCGGTGGGAAAGGAAACCCTGGAACGGATGTTCAACGTTTTAGGAGAACCGATTGACGGGAAAGGACCGGTTCGGGCAAGAGCAAAGCATTCCATTCACCGCCCTGCCCCACCTCTCACAGAAAGAATCGCCTCAACTGAGGTCTTCGAAACGGGTATAAAAATCATCGATCTTCTCTGTCCCTATGTTCGAGGGGGGAAAACGGGGCTTTTTGGTGGAGCGGGAGTCGGGAAAACCGTCCTCATCATGGAGCTCATCCACCGCACGGCAACCACGCACCGGGGGGTTTCGGTCTTTGCAGGGGTGGGGGAGCGAGTCCGGGAGGGAAATGAGCTCTGGCTCCAGATGCAAAAAAGCGGTGTCCTGAACCACACCGTCTTAGTCTTCGGACAGATGAATGAACCTCCTGGAGCCCGTTTCAGGGTTGCCCTGACAGCCCTCACCATGGCGGAGTTCTTCCGGGATGTCCTCGCCCAGGATGTGCTCCTTTTCATCGACAACGTCTTCCGTTACGTTCAGGCAGGGGCGGAGGTCTCTGCTCTTCTTGGTCGTATTCCCTCTGCTGTCGGGTACCAGCCGACTCTGGCTGAGGAAATCGGGATGATTGAGGAGCGAATTGCCTCCACCGTGAACGGTTCCATAACCTCGGTGCAGGCCATTTATGTCCCCGCTGATGATCTCACCGACCCTGCTCCGGCAACGACTTTCGCTCACCTTGATGCCGTCACCGTACTCTCGCGAAAGCTCTTCGAGCAGGGCTTTTACCCGGCAGTGGACCCTCTGCAATCCACCTCGAGAGCCCTTGACCCGGCCATCGCGGGTGAGCGGCACGTTCGCCTTGCCCAGGAGGTTCGAAAATACATCGCCCACTACTTAGAGCTCCAGGATATCATTGCCATCCTTGGAGTCGAGGAGCTCTCCGAAGAGGACAAGCTCATCGTGAACCGAACCCGAAAGCTCCAGCGTTTCCTGACGCAGCCCTTCTTCGCCGCCGAAACCTTCACGGGAATCCCAGGGGAATTCGTCCCTCGAGAAGAGACCCTCAAAGGGGTGGAAATGATTCTCAATGGAGAGTGCGACGACTGGCCGGAACAGGCCTTCTACATGACGGGGACCATCGCTCAAGTTGAGGCAAAAGCAAAGGAGCTCAAGCGCCTGTGAGGACGATGACTCTTGTGATCATCACCCCTGAACGGGAAATAACCATCCCCGAGGTTCGCTCCCTCATCTTTGAATGCCCCGACGGGAAACGAGGAGTGCTTCCGGGACATGCTCGGGCTTTGTTTGAGCTCCCCATCGGAGTTTTGTACTGCCGAAAGGAAAACGGGGAGGAGCTCTACTTCGCCTTAGGGGGTGGGGTTGCGGAAGTCACTCCCGAGAAAGTGACGGTTCTCGTCCACAGCGCCGAAGAAGCTCACGAAATCGATGTGGCCCGGGCCCAGGAAGCAGCGCGACGGGCCGAGATCCGACTCAGGGAAAAAGCCGCAAATGTTGACTTTGCCCGTGCCCAGATGGCGCTTCTTCGGTCCCTTGCCCGTCTGCGGGCTGCTGCTCATCTTTCCCGAGAGTCCAAGAAAGCTACTCGGGGATGAATTCCTCAAAGGTTCCAGGAAGACCGAAGAACGCGGCCAGCACCTCAATCATGCGTTCAGCCGCTCTTCCGTCACCGAAGACGAACTTCCTCTCCCTCTCTTTCCCCTCTTCCAGAAGGGTCCTCACCTCTTGAACGATGGCCTCCTCGTTGCACCCGGAGAGCACTCCAAGGCCGCACTCGAGGACCTCCGGACGTTCTGTAGTGTCCCTTGTAACCACGACGGGAACCCCCAACGCCGTCGCCTCCTCCTGAACCCCTCCGGAATCGCTCACCACAACCCGACTTCGGGCAAGGAGGCGCACGAAATCCGGATACGGAAGGGAATCAAGAAGGAACACCCGGGGAACACCAGAGAGCACCGGTAGCACCCTCTCCCGGACCCGGGGATTCGGATGGAGAGGAAAGAAGACCTTCACGTCCTCCCGCTCAAGGACAATTCTCCGGATGGCCCGGGCAACTCCTTCAATTCCTTCCCCCCAGTTCTCCCGCCGGTGCGCCGTAACCGTGATGATGGTTCCCCCACAAGCCTCCTCCCTGAGGAGGGGGTGAGTGAAAGAGGGATACGCCTCAAGGACACCAAAGAGGGCATCAACGACTGTATTCCCGGTGACGAAAATGCGCTCCTTTGGAATTCCCTCCTTCAGGAGGTTTTCCCGCGCCCGTGGTGTGGGGGCAAAGTGCATATCGGCGAGGCGTCCAATGAGAACCCGATTCATCTCTTCGGGAAAGGGACTGTACTTACTGAAGGAGCGAAGACCCGCCTCCACGTGGGCGCAGGGGATCTTCAGGTAGAAAGCCGCCATTGCTCCGCAGAGCGCCGAAGTCGTGTCTCCCTGGACAACCACAAGGTCGGGACGGTCTTTCGTAAAGACTCCCTCAAGACCCTCAAGGATTCGGGAGGTGAGGTAGAAGAGCGACTGTCCTTCCACCATGACTCCAAGATCGTACCGGGGGGAAATTCGAAAGACCTCAAAAAAGGATGCCGCCATTTCCCGATGCTGCCCGGTGTGGACAACCCAGGGAAAGAATTCTTTTCTCCTCTCGAGGGCACGAATGAGGGGAGCAAGCTTCACAATCTCGGGTCTTGTTCCAAGAACAAAAGCCACACTAATGCCGGACAAGGGGCTTTTTCTCCTTTGGAAGTTCCGTGACTTTGAGGTTCCTCCCAAGGCTTAAGAAGAAGAGAACCACAAGGAAAAAGAGAAGAAGGGAGTAGGTGCTATTCGCCAGAAAAGTATTCACGAAAATGGCTATTCCACCACAGAGACCACTGAGGCCGTAGAAAATGGTGAGCACCTCGCGTTTAGAGTACCCCCGCTCGAGGAGGCGGTGGTGGAGGTGCCCCCGATCCGGAGAAGAGATGGGGAGACGGTTCTTTTTGCGGCGCACGATGGCAAAGAGGGTGTCGAAAATCGGAACGCCAAGGATAATGGCAGGAAGCACGAGGGTGAACGCCGCGGCGCTCTTCACCGCCCCCTGCACGGAAATGGCCGCAAGCATCCCCCCAAGGAAGAGCGCTCCCCCATCCCCGAGGAAAATCCTTGCGGGAGGAAAGTTGTAGGGGAGAAAGCCAAGGACAGCCCCCACAAGGAGGAAGGAAAAAAGCGCCGGCTCAACCCTTCCCTCCTGGAGGGCAATGATTCCCAAGGTGAAGCCGGCGATGGCCCCCACTCCCCCCGAAAGCCCGTCAAGCCCATCGATGAGGTTCAAGGCATTGGAAATCCCCACAATCCAAAAAAGCGTGAGAGGATACCCAAACCACCCCAAGTACACCACGTGGCTCCAGGGAAGGGTGAAAAAGCGGATAACCACACCCCCCAGAAGGAGGAAGCAAGCTCCAAGGCACTGGCCGGCGAACTTCTCCCAGGGCGGAAGGGAGAGGAAATCATCCAAAAGCCCGGTGGCAAAAATCACCCCCACACCAAGGAGGAAAAAGGGCGAAAGGGGAAGGGAGAGGGCGAAAGCAAGGAATATGAAACTCAAAAGGAAAGCCCCAAAAACCGCAAGCCCCCCAAGGCGCGAGATGGGCCGATCGTGGATTTTACGTTCCCCATCGGGGAGATCAAAGCACCCCCGGCGCTCGCTGAAGCGGATGACAAGGGGCACAAGCCCTAAGGACAAAAGAAAAGCCAAGAAGGGGAAAAAGAGCGCTTCACGGAGCATCGCTCTGTCCTCCCGAGAATACCGTAACCTCAATGCCTGCTTCTTTGAGGAGTTCTTCTGAGAGGGGGTCGGGATAGGGGTTCTCGTAGACAATCCGGACAATCCCGGCATTGATGAGCATCTTCACGCAGAGGATGCAGGGTTTATGAGTGCAGTAGAGCGTGGCTCCTTTTGTGCTCACCCCGTAGAGAGCCGCCTGGATGATGACGTTCTGCTCGGCATGGAGCCCCCGGCAGAGCTCGTGCATCTGCCCGGAGGGGATGTTCTTCACGTTCCGGAGGCAGGTCTCTTCGGTGCAGTGGGCAACTCCCGTGGGGGCACCGTTGTAGCCGGTGGC
>JACIZN010000109.1 GCA_014359405.1 Candidatus Caldatribacterium sp. | reverse complement strand
TTTTGTGGGTAAGTCGACTTCAGGGATTCCTCTCCTGAATAATTCAACCGATCTCTTTGAGAGCTCCAGGTGTGAGGGGGGTGAGCTTGAGTTCTCGAAAACTCAAGAGGGAAAACCCTCACGAGGGGTGGGAGTGTGTTAGAATTCTGAAGAGCTCCGGGAGAGGAGGATGCGAGTGGAATGATTGAGCGGTACACCCTTCCGAGGATGCAGGCTATCTGGAGTGACACTCACCGATTTGAGGTCTGGATACAGATTGAGATGCTTGTTCTTGAGGCCTGGGAAAGGCTTGGGGTTGTTCCAAAAGAAGAAGTGGAGGAGATTCGGAAAAAGCTCTCTTTTTCTCCGGAACGAATGAAGGAAATCGAAAAGGTCACAAAGCATGATGTGATTGCCTTTTTGACAAGTATCTCTGAAAACTTGGGAAGGGAATCCCGTTTCCTCCATTTTGGGCTTACCTCTTCTGATGTTCTGGATACCGCAAATGCGGTGCTCCTTCGAGAATCAGCAGACCTCCTCCTTGAAGATATTGAGAAGGTTCTTGCCGTTATACGGCAAAAAGCCTGGGAACATCGGTATACCCTGATTGTTGGAAGGACTCATGGGGTTCATGCTGAGCCAACGACCTTTGGTCTCAAGCTTGCCGTGTGGTACGAGGAGATGCAGAGGAACAGAGAGCGCCTTGAGAGAGCGAAAGAGACAGTCAGTGTGGGTAAGATTTCTGGAGCAGTAGGGAACTTTGCTAACGTTGACCCGGAAGTGGAAGCATACGTGTGTGAGCGCCTTGGCCTTAAACGAGCTCCTGTGTCTACCCAGATTATTCAGCGGGACCGCTATGCGGAGTTCCTATGGGCTTTGGCGATGATTGGGACAAGCCTTGAGAAGTTTGCTCTTGAGATTCGTCATCTCCAGCGGACAGAGGTCCGAGAGGTTGAGGAAGGTTTCTCTCCGGGACAAAAAGGTTCCTCCGCCATGCCTCACAAGAAGAACCCCATTACTGCTGAGCAAATCTGCGGCTTGAGCCGGGTCTTGCGGGGAAATCTCCTGGTAGCTCTGGAGAATATTCCCCTTTGGCACGAGCGAGATATTTCTCATTCTTCGGCAGAGCGTATTATCCTTCCTGATTCCTGTATCCTTGCTGATTACCTACTCAACACCTTTGCTCGGCTTCTTGAGAATCTCGTTGTCTATCCCAAGACGATGCGAAAGAATCTTGAGAGGAGTCGGGGTCTTGTCTTTTCAGAGCGAGTCCTTCTTGAGCTTGTGAAGAAGGGACTTACCCGAGAAGAGGCGTATGCCATTGTCCAGCGTTGCGCCCTGGAGACCTGGGACAATGAAGAACTGACCTTCTTTGAGGTCCTTTCCCGGGATCCGGAAATTTGCCGGTACTTTTCTCAAGAGGAATTGTCCAAGCTTTTTGATTACGGACACTACCTCAAGCACGTGGATGAGATTCTGAAGCGGGTAGGTATCTGGGAGGAGGAAGGGAATGTCCGAGAGGTGGGACTACAAGAGAGCGGGAGTTGACATTGATAGGGCAGCAGAAGTTATCAATCGTTTGAAGCAGAAAGTCTCAAAGACGATTCGTCCCGAAGTTCGAGAAGGTATTGGGGGTTTTGCAGGGATTTTTCGGGTTGGTGACCGATGGCGAAAGCCCTGTCTTGTTGCAGGAAGCGATGGCGTAGGGACAAAGCTCAAAATTGCTAACTATTGAGCTTCGTCATCACGATACGGTGGGGATTGACCTTGTGGCCATGTGCGTGAATGATGTCCTCTGTGTCGGAGCAGAACCGGTGTTCTTCCTTGACTACTTTGCCTGTGGACGACTTGACGCTTCAGTGTTTGAAGCGGTGCTTTCGGGAATCATTCGGGGATGTGAAGAGGCAGGATGCACTCTTCTTGGTGGGGAAACAGCAGAAATGCCCGACATGTACCCTGAGGGTGAGTACGACCTTGCAGGATTTGCAGTAGGGATTGTTGAGGAAGAAGAGGTTATCGACGGGAAGACGATTGCTCCAGGGGATGTCCTTGTGGCTCTTCCTTCCTCGGGCCTCCACAGCAACGGGTTTTCTTTAGTGCGGAAGGTCCTTGAGCATGCTCGTATTCCTTTTGATGCTGAGGTTGAGGGGAAAAGCCTTGCAGAGGAGCTCCTTCGGCCCACGAGAATCTACGTACGGAGTGTTCTCCCGCTTCTCGGAGAAATTAAGGTAAAGGGAATGGCCCATATCACTGGTGGGGGAATTGTGGAGAATCTTCCGAGAATCCTTCCTGATTCCTGTCGCGCTTACGTTCGAAAGGAAGCGGTGCCTGTTCCCTGGATTTTCCGCTTCATTCAGGAAAAAGGGCTCGTTCCCGAGGAGGAGATGTGGCGGGTCTTCAACATGGGTGTGGGATTCATCCTTGTTGTTTCTCAGGATGAAGTGGAAGCAGTCCTTCGTCTTCTTAGTCAATGGGGAGAGAAGGCTTTCATTTTCGGTGAGATTATCCCTGGGGAGAGAGGGGTGACCTTCGGGTGAAAGGAAGAATTGTCGTTCTTGTCTCGGGGAGGGGGACCAATCTCCAGGCTCTCATTGATTCCTCACGGAGTGGCTTCATTCCAGGGGAAATTACTCTTGTGGTGAGTGACAACCCCCAGGCTCCGGCTCTTCGCCGGGCTCAGGAGGCAGGAATTCCAACCCTTGTTCTCGATTACCAGTCATTTCCCAACAAAAAAGCCTACGAGGCGGCGCTCCTTGAAGCGCTTGAACGGGAAAATCCCGATCTCATTTGTCTTGCGGGGTACATGCGAATCGTGGGAAGAGAAATTGTGCAGCGCTTTCGGAATAAGATTATGAACATTCATCCGTCCCTTCTTCCGGCCTTTCCGGGGCTTGAGGCTCAAAGGCAGGCTGTAGAGTACGGAGTTAAGGTGAGTGGATGTACGGTTCACTTTGTGGACGAGGGGATGGATACAGGACCAATTATCCTTCAGGCGACCTGTCCGGTTTTTGAAGACGATACCCCCGAAACACTTGCTGAGCGGATTCTCAAATATGAGCATCAGATTTACCCTCAGGCGGTGAAACTCTTCCTCGAAGGGAAACTCGAAGTTCGCGGGAGAAAGGTCTTTATCAGGAGGGACTGAACGATGCGTGTTCTGGTTGTGGGAAGTGGTGGCAGAGAGCACTGCATAGCCTGGAAAGTGGCGCAGAGCCCTGAAGTTAAGGAGATTTTCTGCGTTCCGGGCAATGGAGGCATGGAGCTTCTCGGGAAATGTATTTCTCTTTCCTCTCTTCAGGAGATAGTCGATTTTGTGGAAGAAAAGGATATCGACCTTGTTCTTGTTGGTCCTGAGGCTCCCTTAGCGGCAGGGATTGTGGATTGCCTCTGCGCCAAAAGGAGGGCCGTCATTGGTCCTGACAGGCGTGGAGCACTCCTTGAGTCGAGCAAGGTCTTTGCCAAAGAATTCATGAAGAGGTATGGTATCCCTACTGCTCCCTTTTCCGTTTTTGGTGAACCCGGGGAAGCCCTGGAAGCCCTCAAAAGGAGGAGAAGCTTCCCTGTGGTAGTGAAGGCCGATGGACTTGCATCAGGAAAAGGGGTCTACGTTGCTCAGGATTTCGACGAAGCGTCCTTTGCAGTTCGCGAGCTCATGGTGGAAAAGAAGTTTGGATCTTCGGGAGAGCGAATAGTGGTGGAGGACTTCTTGGAAGGAGAGGAAGCAACGGTTATGGTTCTCTTCGACGGGCAGTCGTACCTTTTCCTTCCTTCCTCTCAGGATCATAAAAAAGTTGGCGAGGGGGACATTGGTCCAAACACCGGAGGGATGGGTGCGTATTCCCCCGCTCCAGTTGTTGATGATGCGGTGCTCCAGAGAATTGAAAGGGAAATTCTTATTCCGCTCTTTGAGGGTATGGAACGGGAAAACCTCTACTATCGGGGCGTTCTCTACTTGGGGCTCATGATTGGAAAGGACAAAACTCCCTGGGTTCTTGAGTTCAACGTTCGCCTTGGGGATCCGGAAACCCAGGTCGTTCTTCCCCGGATACGTAACGATTGGCTTGAGGTGAACCTTGCCATCTGGGAGGGGAAGCTCCACAGGGTTAAGATGGAAATCTCCGAAGAGGCGATGCTTGGGGTTGTCCTTGCAAGCCAGGGGTATCCAGGGCATTTCGAGCGGGGGAAGCGAATCAAAGGAATCGAGAATTTTGCCAATCGACCGGAAGATCGAGTCCTCCTCTTCCACTCGGGAACAATTCGAAAGGGGGATGAATGGTACACGGATGGAGGCCGGGTTCTTACCGTATGTGCTTTTGGTAAGAACCTTGAGGAGGCTCACCGGCGGGCTTACGAAGCTGCATCATCCATTCACTTTGAGGGCATGTACTACCGGAGGGATATCGGTTTTCGGGTTTTGAAACCCAAAGGGCCCTCATGAGGGCCCTTTGGGTCACACTCGAACTTCCTCTTTCTTGCGGTTCTTCTCCGCTTCTTCCTGGAGTTTGCGGAGGTACTCCTGTCGCTCGCTCTTGTAGTCCTTGTAGTAGATGGTTCCTTTGTAGTCCCGCTCCCAAATCTCGTCAGCGAGTTTCTTGAAGGCCTGGGCGTACGCGTCTACTTCGTCCTTCAAGGTAGTGATGAGGCTTTCTGCGCCTTCATGGCTTGGCCGCGCTCCGTACTTTTCCACCACCTCTCGGAGAACCTCTGGTACGTCGATGAGCATGCAAGGTCGCATGAGGTTGTTGTCGTAGGGTTGCCGTTCCTGGATAGCCCGGAAGAAGGGAGAGGCAATGACCTCTTTGAGGGATTTGTTCTTAATGTTGTCCACGGTGAAGTGGCAGAAGACACAGGGCTCAACGTCTCCCATGTTGTTGATGTGGAAGTACCTCCGTCCACCAGCGATGCATCCGCCAACATAGGGACCGTCATTCCAGAAATCCCCGATGAAGATTGGTTTTTCGTAACGGAGGCGGTGAACCTGGTTGCGGAGATGAATTCGCTGCTCCGGAGTAGGCATGAGGTTCACATCTGGTTTCTTTCCCACCGGAACGTAGGTAAAGTACCAGCCGAAGCTGCAACCCTTGCTGATGAGGAAGTCCATGAATTCATCGCTTGAGACGAGTTCGGTGTTGTACCGTGTAGCGGTGATAGAAAATCCAAAGAGGACTCCCTCATCTCGCAGTGCTTCCATAGCCTGCATGATTTTCTTGAAGGTTCCCTTGCCCCGGCGTGCGTCTGTCTCTTCCTCGTAGCCCTCAACACTTATGGCGGGGTAAACATTCCCCATGCGGGCTAGGCGCTTGGCCATTTCCCGGTCAATGAGCGTTCCATTCGTGTAGACTTGGAAACAAATATCACTATGCTTCTCGAATAAGTCCAGGTGTTCCTCGCGAATGAAAGGCTCTCCACCGGAAATCGTCAAAAAGTGCATGCCCATTTCCTTTGCCTCGTTGAAGATTCGGTCAAGGAGCTCAATCGGCATGTCGCTCTCTTTCCGGTACTGGCCAGCGTAGCACCCGTAGCAGTTGAGGTTGCACCGCATTGTGGGACTGACAACGAAGAAGAACGGTACCTGGCAGCCGAGCTCTTTTTCGAGTTTCTGACGCTTAGGAACCCCAAGGAGAATGCTCTTCACGATGAGATTGACCATGAGCTTTTCCCGAACATTGGGGTGCGTCTCTTGGAGTACTCGCCGGGCAAGGACAATCTGGGGGCGCTTTTCCTCAAACATTTGGCGGAGCCCCCGGATCTGGTCCCGGTAGTACTCTATGGGGGTGAGCTTCTCTGCAAGGTACGTGAGTTTGATGATGGTTTCGTCGGAGACGTTCCGGAGCGAGTTCACGATGAGTTTGACCACTTGCTCCGTTGTGAATGCTTTGATGGATTCGAGGTAGCTCATGTACCTCCCTCCCTTTTCAGTATTTCGTTGCTATTATATCATACTCGCCGTGTACTCTCCCGGAGGAGATCGTACACCCGCTTTACTTCCTGAATATCAAGCCAGGTGAGGTACTTTGGGGACCCGGGAGCTTTGGATTCGTGACGCAAGAGGAAACTCGGATGGAACATGGGGAAAATTCGCTTTCCTCCACGCCAGTCAAACCACTGCCCTCGGAGTTTACTCATCGGTTCTTTGGTTCCAAGAAGATACCCCGTGGAGACGCTACCAAGAGTTACGATGACTGAAGGGTTTACAATGGCAATTTGCGCCTCAAGGTATGGAAAGCAGGTTTCGACTTCCTA
>JACIZN010000108.1 GCA_014359405.1 Candidatus Caldatribacterium sp. | reverse complement strand
GGAGCCCTCCGCTTTCTTTTTGAAGGCGCAGGGCCTCCTCGAGTTCTTCCTGACTCAAAAGACCCCGGGCAACGAGGATTTCTCCAAGGAACTTCCAGGTCATGGCCGCTTCAGGCGAACGAGTTTTCGGTAGAGCACAAGGCACCACAGGGCAAGAGCCACGCAGGAAGCGGCAAAGAGAAGGAGTCGCCACTCTGGAGAGATTTCTCCAAAAGAAGGACGGACCACAACACGTGTTTCTCCCCATCCCCGCAGGGTGAAGAGGGCAACGTTCCCCTCCATGGTGCGAAGGGTCTCGGCACCACGGAAATGGGCAAGAAAAGCGCTGCAGGCAACGTCTTCCCTTCCCAGGGGGGTGAAGACAAGCGCCGGTTTCCCCAGGATTTTCTGGGCCACGAGAACCCCAGAAGGACTGTCGGGCGAAAAGGTGAGGGTCTCAAGATGCGGAAGGGGCGAGAGCGCAAGGATTCCATCCTTGCGGAGGGCAGGGATTGCGGAGAGGAACTCTCCCTCCCGGTCGAAGACCAGGAAGTACTCGTTGAGAAGTGGGGGCGGCGCAAAGAGAAGCCAGGGTCCTTTTTCCTTTAAGGCGTTCAGGAGGGAGGCAAGAGAAAAAGAAGGGAAGTCCCTTCGCCTCTCCGGAAGTTCGTGCACCACCTCGAGAACAAGAGGGGTGTCATCGATTTCCCGAAGGGCCCCGTAGAGGCGGGCAATGACCTCGAGTTCCTCAAGGGAGGGTTTCTCGGGGAGAATGACCCAGGCTTTTCCGGAAAAGACGGTGGGGGCATCGGCAAAGGTGATTTGGTTTGGGATTCCTCGGAGATTCCCAGAGAGGTAGGATTGTTCGAAAATGGTAACCTCAAGGGGCATCGTTCCCCGTCGGCACTCTCCTACTTCCGGGAAGTACGAGAAGACAATGTCGAGGGCGTTCTCCCTCCCAAGAAGCCTCGGGGGGAGGAAGATAGATTCTCTCTCGATGCCTCTTTTTGCGGCTTTGGGGATCTTCCGGGTGAAAACGAGGTTCCCGTTGAGGAAGACCTTGAGAAAGGCTTCTCCTTTTGGGACCTCGGGAAGAGGCGTGCTCGAGAAAAGGAGAACGAAGTACAGAGAATCCGGAACTCCCCCGAGGTCCGCTAAGGTGAAGTACACCGTTTTTCGGAGCTCCCCGATGCCCCGAAGGGTTGTGCTCCGCACCCCGAAGTCCCGAAGGGTCCGCTTCGCTCCCCAGAAGAGAGGGAAGCTCCGAACGCCAAAGGAGCGGTCCACAAAAAGCGAAAGCTCCGCAAGCACCCCTTGAACCCCCTGGGGCGTGAGGTAGAGGGTGGACCCCAGAAGCTCCACATCCCGTAAGGCTTTTTCCCGAAAGACAATACGGAGCTCTCCTTCAGTTGCTTCAGGGATTCTCTGGGGCAGGATTTCGGTGGTGACCTCTTTGCCCCTTCGGCGGAGGAAGGCAAAAAGCTTCAGGTATCCCTCGAGGAGTTCTTTTGAAGAGAAATCTTCGGGAAGGAAAATGCGGATACGAGGAGAGGGAAAGCGGAAGAAATCCCGAACCGTCGAGATGGCCTCATCGAACTCCACAAGGAGGCGGCTCTCAGGGCGAATACGGACGAAGAGCTCCCGGGAAAGAAGGTCCTCGCAGAGATTCTCGCTGCGCCACAGATTCCCCCGGATTTCAAGGGGGAGAATATCCCCAAGGGGCTTTCCCTTGAGAGGAAAGAGAGGGATGCGGATGCGGCGCTCCCCGGGCTGGATTTCGAAAGAGGCAAGAAGGGTATCCCCACCGTACACCGAAAGAGTAGAACCCCGGGCAAGGACCGGGGAGGCGACGTACTCGAGGAGGAGAACACCGCTCTCAAGGCGCATTCCGGGGAAAAGGGGGAGATACAGGGTAAAGGAAGGAGAAGGACCCTCAAGGACAATGTCTTGAGAGGTACCCGCAATTTCCCCAAGTGTCCACTCTTTTCCCTCGCTCAAAGAGGAAAGGAAAAAACCCAGGAGAACCAAAAGGAAAACGGCAAGGCGTTTCATTTAGTCCCCTCCTTCGAAGGTGCACTCGAGTTTCCTGAAAAACCTCTTGAGGTGCGTGATGGCCGGAATACGCCCCGGGTCCTCGGCATTGACCCGGGCAAGGTGGAGGCTCAGCCAGTCTCCGAAAACCACAAGTGACAGGGCACGGCAGAGGAATGAGGTACCCTGGGCTTGAACCTCAAAGACCTTGAGGCCTCTTTTCGCCACATGCTTTGCGTACGCTTTGGCCATGGTGGCAAGGAAAATGGGCTCTTCTGGGTCGTGGAGGATGAGGAAGGAAAGAGGGAGGTTCTCAGGGTGGAAGAACCCGACGATTTCGTTGTGCATGGCCTCAGGAATGGTACTTGCAAAAGCTACATGCTTTGCGTTCTCATTGCACTGGGTCTTGAAGCGCCAGGCCGCAAAATCCGTGTAATGTTCGATGCCCACAAAAACGGGAATGGTTCCGGCAATTTCCCGGGCTATGTGGTAGGGGAGTCCTGAGGAAGAGGCGTACGTGGGAAGCGCTTCTTTGAGATGAACCTGCGTTTCCTCAAGGTCTGAGGAAAAGGAAAGGGAGGGGAAGAGCTTCTCCAAAGCCCCAAGGAGCCCGCCCAGCATGTACCCCAAAGCGAAGCGGGGCTGCAAGCCCCCGGGAAGAGGCACAAAGATGTCCCTTTCCTCTTTTTCTTTCTCAAGCATTCCCCCCTGGGAGAGGAGAAGGAGGAAAGCTTTTCGTTTCCGTGCCTCCCGCACGAGGTGGAGCGTCTCCTCGGTGTTCCCAGAGTACGTGGAGGCTATGCACAGGGTGCCTTCGCCCACCCATGAGGGCAGAGGAGGCGAGGAAAGGGTGGAGAAGAAGAGAGGAAGGGAGAGAATACGGGCGAGGATTTTCCCGGCGATACCTGAACCTCCAATGCCGAAAAAGAGAATCTCCCTGGGGGAGAAAGGCAAGGGTCCTGGGGCGTTTCTCCCTATCCTGTACCCCTCAAGGAGATGCTCGGGGAAAGCAAAGAGCAACTCTTCCATGGTATCCCCCCTTTCCCCATGTATACCAGAAAAGGGACGTTGAGGAAAGGGGGAGGAAAACTATCCGCAAATGGGGAGTTTAGCCCCGTCCCGCAAAAAGACCGGAATACGCTCTATCGGAGCATCGGCCTCAATCCACTGGCCTCCCTCGTAGACCACGCCCGTGTAAGGGTCGGTCCAGCGGGCTCCTTTGGGGAGGTACACCGGCCTTTTGCGGGCACCTTCTTCGGTCACCGGGGCAACAAGAAGATCCGGCCCAAAGAGGTACTCGTCTTCAACGGTGTAGCACTCTGGATCATTGGGGAACTCAAGGAAAAGAGGTCGCATGAAGGGTATTCCTTCCTCGTGGGCTTTCCGCGTGCCTTCAAGGATGTAGGGCTTCAAGCGTTCCCGGAGGAAGAGGAGCTCCCTGATTACTTCGTACGCTTTGTCCCCAAAGGACCATATTTCGTTTGGTCCCCCGGTGAGCTCCTCAGCAGGGCAGCGGTTTGGGTCCTTGGGGTAAGGAAGGCGGAAACCGTGGAGACGGAAGATGGGACAGAAGACCCCGAACTGGAACCAGCGGATGATGAGCTCTCGGAAGCTCGGACTCTCCGGGTCTCCACCGTAGAATCCCCCGATGTCGGTGGTCCACCAGGGGATGCCGCACACGGCCATGTTGAGGCCGGCTTTAATTTGCCTGCGCAGAGACTCGAAAGTCGAGGGGATATCCCCAGACCACACCACGACCCCAAAGCGCTGGCTCCCGAGCCACGCGCAGCGGATGAGGTTGACGATTTCCGTTTCGCCGGCTTCCTTCATGCCTTCAAAGAACGCCTGGGCGTAAAAGAAGGGGTAGATGTTGCTCACCTCAAGGCCGTTCCCGAGGAAGTACCGGAGGTTGTCGTAATCGTAGGGGAGGACGTTGTCGTACCCGAGGCCGGGCATTCCAAATTCTGGTTCGGCTTCATCAAGCCAGAACATCTTGATGCCGTAGCGGTAATAGTTCTCCTTGACCTTTTCCCAGATGAACCTGCGGGCTTCAGGATTTGTGGCGTCGAAAACCGTTGTGATGCCCCGGAAGGTGAAGAGAACCGGAATTCCCCGCTCGGTGCGGACAAGAAGTCCTCGCCTTGCCATTTCCTCGTAGTTTTCGCTTGTGATGTCGACAGTCGGCCAGATGGAGACCATGACCCGAATGCCGAGCTCTTCGAGTTCCCGCACCATTTCTTCCGGACTTGGGAAGAACTTCGGGTCGAACTTCCAGTCCCCCTGCTTTGGCCAGTGGAAGAAGTCGACAACGATGACCGAGAGGGGAAGGCCCCGCTTTTTGTACTCCCGGGCAACAGAGAGAATCTCTTCCTGGGTTCGGTACCGGAGCTTGCACTGCCAAAAGCCCAAAGCCCACTCTGGAATCATGGGCGGCTTTCCCGTGATTTCGGCGTAGCGCCTGAGGATGTCCTTGGGGGTTTCTCCGGCAATAACAAGATAGTCAATCTGCCGAGCTCCGGCGGCAAACCACATGGTGTGGTTTTTAGCGAGTTCCGCCCGACCGACGGAAGGATTGTTCCAGATGAAGCCGTACCCCCGGGAGGAGAGAAGGAAAGGAATGCTGATTTGGGTATTCCGCTGGGCAAGTTCAAGAACACATCCTTTGAGGTCAAGGCAGTCGTTGGCGTACTGCCCCATGCCGAAGAAGTGCTCTCCGGGATAGGCCTTGAAGTAGAGGGAGATTTCAAAGAGCTCTGAACTCTTTGCCCTGTAGTTCCTCGCCTTCAAAAGGTCGGCATTAAGGACCCTTCCATCAATCCAAAGTTCCTCAAGGAGCACCTCTCCCGTATTTTTCTCGTACCGGACACTTCCCCGGGCGTCGACCTTAGCAACGATTTTCCCGTTCCGGATGGTCGCCCCTTCAGGGGTTACGGTGATTTCCGGCTCCACCTCTTCCTGAGGGAGAAGTGTCCAATCAAGGTCTTCGATGCATCCCCGACGGGATGAACGAAAACGGAGGCAATCCCGCCCGAAGGGCTCAATCCAAATCGTTTCTCCTCCGTGCGAGGCTACGAGTCGGTTATTTAACTTAGAGAAGAGCATGGAATCTAACCTCCTTGGTCCAAGAATAAACCCGCTTACTTTGCCCTGCTTGGCCCACCAAGCTTGTGGCTGATAAGTGCCACTATTAGGATAAGTCCATAGAAGAACTGGGTATAAAAGCCCGTGAGGCCAGATGCAATGATCCCCGTCTCTATGAAGCTCAATATTAGAGCTCCAATGGCTGCCCCTATAATGGTTCCAACTCCACCCCACGTGGGAGTACCACCCAAGAATATGGCGGATAGTATAACCAAAAGGTAACCATCACCGGCCGTGGGCCAAAAAGTAAGGTTTATAAGGTCTACCAAAACCCCAACGAAGGCAGCAGAGAGGCCAACTAACATGAAGCAGGAGGTTTTCACCCTTTCGACATTGATACCCATCATTCTTGCAGCTTGTAGGTTATCCCCAACAAAGCCCACATGTGCTCCAAATTTGTGTCTATTGAAGATAAGCCAACTTCCGACGACGAAACCAATACCCCATAGCATTTGTACCGGAAAAAGTCCAATCTTTCCGACGAACACCTTGTGGAATAATGTATCCTTCAGCGCGACGAGAGGAGAACCATACCCTTGGGTGGCTATCATTATTGCGCCTCTTATTAGAAAGTTGACCCCAATGGTCGCCACGAGGGAAGAAAGTCCTATTCTGGCTACAAGCAGACCATTAAAGATGCCTACAAGCAAGCCAGCGAGGAGCGCTACCAGCAGAGCCAGTAGTGGACTTCCGGTTTTGTGAAAAATGAAGGCAAAGACAAAGGATCCTAGGCCAACGACAGAAGGGAAGGAAAGATCAATTTCGCCACTTACTATCATGAATACCATGGCGGTTGTCAAGATGAGGGTGAGGGGTAGTGTCACAAATACTGCGGAATAGCACTGAGGAGAAAGAAACACCTTTGGATTGGCGATGATAAAGAAAAAGAGTAATGCCAGGAAAGCCAAAAGAACGGAAAATTCCGTCCTGTTCCTTCGAAGGAAGCCGGAAAAGCTTTTCATAGTTAATCCTCCTCCTGTATCGGGTACCAGCCATATTTGAGAACTGTGTCGTATGCAGCTACTATGTTCTCGGGAGGTACTCCATACTGAATGTTGTGAATCGCCGCGAAAACAAAACCTCCGCCTGGTGCAAAGATTTTGATCCTTTCTCTTACTTCTTTTTCTACTTCTTCAGGTTTCCCAAAAGGGAGAGTCCTTTGAGTATCTACCCCTCCACCCCAGAAAGTTAATCTTCTCCCAAACTTCTCTTTTAACCACTTTGGATCCATACCCTTAGCAGAGGTTTGTACTGGATTCAGTATATCGAGTCCCGTATCTGCTAGAGCAGGTAGTATCCGGGTAATGGATCCGCAAATGTGTTGCCATGTCTTCCAAGTGGTATTCT
>JACIZN010000107.1 GCA_014359405.1 Candidatus Caldatribacterium sp. | reverse complement strand
GAGGAGAAGCAACCCACGGCATCAGTGGATCTGCGGCTCCGCCCCGGGGCGACTCTCAAAGAAAGCCAGATTGAGGCTATTGCCCACCTGGTGGCCAACAGCGTCGAGGGCCTTGATCCGAAGCGGGTTGCCATCATCGACGACCGGGGGAATATCCTGGCGAGTGGAACAGAAGAAGGCACAACCCTTCTTGGTCTTGCGAATCTCACCGCAACGCAACTTGATGTGAAACGCGAGGTGGAGGAAGTGCTCACCCGGAGGATTCAAACGATGCTTGAGAGTGTTTTGGGGACTCGTCAGGCGGTAGTCCGGGTGAGTGCCGATTTGAACTTTGAGCGCCGGGAGGGAGAGAAAGAAGTTTTCGAGCCAGTGCTCGAGGGCGAGGGCATTGTTCGAAGCACCAAGGAGACCGAGGAGCGGTACCAGGGGTCGGCAACGCCTCCTGGAGGCACAGCAGGAGTGGCCTCAAATATCCCCATCTACGGGGAACAGGAAGAGGGAGGTAGGCAGAACACCTATGCCCGAAGGGAATCGACGGTCAATTACGAGGTGAACAGGATTCTTGAGCGTTTCAGCTCTTCCCCCGGGAGGATTGAGCGCCTTTCGGTAGCTGTTCTTGTGGACAGTGCTCTGCCTCAGGAGGCGGTTGAGAAGGTGCGCTCCGTTGTCCAGGCTGCAGCAGGCATTGACTTTGCCCGGGGCGATACGCTCATCGTGGAGGCTCTGCCTTTCAACCGAGCCATGTGGGAGGAAGAAGCGAAAGCCCTTAAGACACAGAAGCTCATGGACCTTGTTGAGCTCTTCCTGAAGTACGGTCTTGTGGCGTTCTTTGCTCTCCTCTTCTACACCCTTGGGCGGAGAATTCTTGTTGCCGCGACAGCCCCCCAGGAAGTGGTGGCAGAGTTCTATGAGACCCCAGAAGTTCCCGAGGAAGAGGAACGCGTCGAAGAACTCCCCTCAGTCCGCCTGCCAGAACTCACCCCTGAGGAACGAATGCGCCTTGAGCTCCAGAAAAAAATGGAAGAAGAAATCCAGCACCTTGCTCAGACCAATCCCGATGACGTGGCAAAGCTTATTCGAAACTGGCTGAGTGAGGAGTGAGACGTATGGCCCTTGTCCCTCGCCGGCACCTCACGGGAAAGCAGAAAGCAGCGATTCTCCTTGTGAGCCTTGGGCCAGACCTTGCAGCTCAGGTTCTCAAGCGCTTGACCGATGAGGAAATCGAGGACCTAACCCTTGAGATCGCAACCTTGGAAAAGGTTCCTCCGGAAGTTCGGGACGAAGTCATTAATGAATTCTACCACATGGCCGTTGCCCAGCACTACATTTCCCAGGGTGGCATCGATTACGCAAGGCAACTCCTTGAAAAGGCCTTGGGTCCTCATCGGGCACAGGAAATCATCTCTCGCCTTTCAGCGACTTTGGAGGTTACACCTTTTGAAGCTCTGCGGCGGGCTGATCCTCTGCAGATTCTCAACTTCATTCAGGGGGAACACCCCCAGACCATTGCCCTCATCCTTTCGTACTTGAAGCCAGAGCAATCAGCGACGATTCTTGGCAATCTCCCCGAAAATATTCGTGGTGAGGTAGCCATGCGCATCGCCCTCATGGACCGCACAAGCCCTGAAGTCGTGCGGGAGATTGAAGCTGTCCTGGAGCGAAAAATTTCCACCTTCCTGACCCAGGACTTTGCCCGGGTGGGTGGGAAGAAGAAGCTCATCGAGATCCTCAACAAGAGCGACCGGGGAACGGAAAAGAGCATTCTTGAAGCCCTTGAGGAGAAGGACCCGGAACTTGCCGAAGAAATCAAGTCCCAGATGTTCGTCTTTGAGGACATTGTCCTTCTTGACGATCGGGCAGTGCAGCTTGTGCTCCGCCAGGTTGACACAAAAGACCTGGCCCTTGCCCTCAAAGGAGCATCTCAAGAGGTCCAGGAGAAGATTTTCCGGAATATGTCCCAGCGTGCGGCTCAGATGCTCAAGGAGGACATGGAGTACATGGGACCGGTGCGGGCTCGCCTGGTGAACGAGGCACAGCAGAAGATTGTGAACGTTATCAGGCGTCTTGAGGAAGCCGGAGAAATCATCATTGCCCGCGGAGGGGAGGACGAAATCATTGTCTAAGGTATATAAGCGCGTGGAGTACCTGAAGCGGTGCGTCCTTGTGGGGCGCGAGGAAAAAGAGGAAGAAGATTTGCAGGAACCACAAGTTGCTCCATCCCTTGAAGAGTTTGCAGAGCTCCGGGAGATGGTCCTCCAGGAGGCGAAAGAAGAGGCAAAACGCATAGTGGAAGAGGCGAAAAAAGAGGCCGAAGCCATCCGTAAAAAAGCCTACGAAGAGGGATGGCATGAGGGAGAAAGGAAAGCCCGGGAGGCCATCCGGAGGTCCTGGGAGGAGAAGGTGGCCGTTTTCGAGCGCCTGGTTCTGGAGTTCACCAGGGCTCGGAAGCACAACTTTGAGGTTCTTCGAGAGCCCCTTGTGGATCTCGTCTTCGCTTTGGCAGAAAAAATTATCCAGAGAGAAGCAGAACGAGTGCCGTTTGTGGGGGAGACCGTTGCCCGGGCTCTCCTTCGACTCTCCCAGAGGGAGAGGGTTATCGTTCGGGTGAATCCTGAAGAGTGCGCCTTGGTGCGGGAGATGAAAGAAGACCTTTTCCGGCGCGTCGACGGATTGGAATTCCTTGAGGTGAAGGAAGACCCCCGGGTCAAAAGAGGGGGATGCATCGTAGAAACGCAGTTTGGGAATGTGGATGCCCGGATTGAGACCCAGGTGGCTATCTTACGGGAAGAAGTGGAACGTATCCTTGCGGAGGAAGACCATGTGGAAAGTGGCGAGGATTCGGGAACGCCTGAGAGAAATTGAGACTCTCCGGGTGAACGGGAGAGTCGTCCAGTCCGTTGGGATTGTCGTTGAGGCCCAGGGACCATCCTGCAGCGTCGGAGAGGTTTGCGCCATCCGCTCCCGGGAGGGAGGGCGGGAGATCCTCGCAGAGGTTGTGGGCTTCCGGGGAGAGCGAACACTCCTCATGCCCCTTGGAGACCGAAACGGCATTGAACTGGGGAGTGAAGTCGTCGCCTTGGGGAAAAGAGGAAAAGCCAAAGTGGGCATGGGTCTTCTGGGAAGGGTCCTCAATGCTTTGGGGGAGCCCATCGATGGCAAGGGACCAATTGAAGCTGAAACCGAGTACCCTCTTGAGTGCGATCCGCCCAATCCCCTTTCTCGCCGGCGGATTCGAGAGGTGCTTCCTCTTGGTATCCGGGCCATTGACGCGGCTTTAACCTGTGGCAAGGGGCAGAGGGTTGGAATCTTTGCGGGGAGTGGCGTGGGGAAGAGCACCCTCCTTGGCATGATCGCTCGACGGGCTCAAAGCGAAGTCAACGTCATTGCCCTTGTGGGTGAGCGGGGGAGAGAGGTCAAGGAGTTCATCGAGCGGGACCTCAAAGAGGAAGGGTTGAGGCGGAGCTGCATCGTTGTGGCCACCTCAGACCAGGCCCCCCTCCTGCGTATCAAGGCCGCTTTCTGTGCCACAGCGATTGCGGAGTACTTTCGGGACAGAGGAAAAGACGTGCTCTTCATGATGGATTCGGTGACCCGTCTTGCCATGGCCCAGCGGGAGCTGGGGCTTGCCGTTGGTGAGCCCCCCACAACCCGTGGGTACACCCCTTCGGTCTTCACCATGCTCCCCCGCCTCATGGAGCGGACTGGAAACTTTGCCCAGGGGACCATCACCGCTTTGTACACGGTTCTCGTCGAAGGGGACGACATGAACGACCCAATTGCCGATACTGTCCGTTCTATCCTCGACGGCCACATTGTCCTTTCCCGGAAACTCTCTTTCTCTGGCCACTACCCGGCTATTGATATCCTTCAGAGCGTGAGCCGTCTCATGCCCGATATCACCACTCCTCGTCACCAGGCTATGGCGCAGAAACTCAGAGAGGTTCTTTCGGTGTACCAGGATGCGGAGGATCTCATAAACATCGGTGCCTATGAGCGAGGATCGAACCCTCGAATTGATTATGCCCTTTCGATGATCGACCGGGTTCGGGAATTCCTCCGCCAGGGGATTGATGAACCTGCTCCTTTTGAGGAAACCATGCGGCGACTTGAGGAACTCTTCGGGGAGGTTATCGGATGAAGGGGTACCAGTTTCGGCTCCAGAAGGTCCTCGATACCTGCCGGCTCAGGGAAGAGCTCATAGAGGTGAAACTTGCCGAACTTGAGCGTCTTGCCGAATTCCAGAGGGAACGCCTGAAGAGTATAGAGGAAGAAGAAAGGGCGCTCCTTTCCGAGCGCCGGGCCATGCGGGAGAAAAACGGGTCCATTGCCTTGGAAGAGGAGATGTTCTACGAGAATTGCCTCGAGGCGCTTCGTCTCCGCATTGAGCGGATGAAGATGTACCTTCGCCAGATCGAAGAGCAAATTCGCCAGACTCGGGAGGAACTCGTGGCTGCAGCCATGGAACGGAAGGTTATGGAAAAGCTCCGGGAGAAGGACTACGAAAGCTTCAGGATTGAGGTGGAGCGCAACAACCAGAAGGCCCTCGATGAGATTGCCGTGCAGCGCTACACGAGGTGGGAGGATTTGTGTTCGGAAGCGTAGCGCGGGTGCTTGCCCGAATCAGGGAAATCGAAGAACGTTTCGGAGTTTTCGCTCCCCAGGGGGCGAAGCTCAGGGAAGAGGTTTCTCCCCAGAGTTCTTCTTCCTTTGACGAGATCGTGGAGGAATGCGCGAGGAAGTACCAGCTGAGCGCCCATTTGATTCGAAAGCTCATCGAAGTTGAATCGGGAGGGAATCCCAAGGCCCTTTCCTCAAAAGGCGCCATGGGGCTCATGCAGCTCATGCCCGAGACCTGTAAGGACCTTGGGGTTTCAGACCCTTTTGACGTTCGGCAGAACATCGAGGGTGGGGTGCGGTACCTTCGAAGCCTTATTGACCGCTTTGGGAAGATTGAGCTTGCCCTTGCGGCGTACAACGCCGGTCCTGGAAGGGTGAAGGCGTACGGTGGGGTTCCTCCTTTTGAAGAGACGCAAACCTTTATTCGCAAGGTCCTGGAGGGGTAAGACGTGCAGGGGAAGAAGGCACCGAGAGTAGCAAGGGAGAAGGTTACTGCAGGAGGCATCACGCGGACAAAGACGGAGAAGAAAAAAGGGGGAGGGGGAGGAACGGCTCTCCTTGCCCTTGTTTTCGGATTTACATTTCTTCTCTTTCTCCAGTTCACGGGAATGGTAGATCTGCCGTTTCTGCGGTTCCTTCCCCTCGGCAAGGATAAGGTTACAGCACAGCAGGAGACGGCCTCAATTGCCCCGGAAGGAACGCCTGAGGTCCTCTACCCTGGGCCAACCCTTGTGGAGACGGCTTCTCCTGAGGGAGAGGTTGCCAAGGAGGGAGAGGAAAAAGAGGTGCAAGAGGCGCAGGAAGAGGTGGTACCGGCATCTCAGGTTACCGTTTCGGTAACACCCCTTCCCTCTGAGGCCCCTTCGGTGCTTCCATCACCTTCGCCTTCGGAAACCCGGAATCTCACCCGAATTGCCCGGATTTACAGCGCCATGGAGCCGCAGGATGCGGCAAAAATCTTAGAGCAGTGGAGTGATGAGGAGGTGGTGCAGGTTCTTTCGGCAATGAAAGAGCGCGATGCCGCTCGAATTCTCAACGCCATGAGTGTGGAGAGAGCCGCTTCGATTTTGAAGAAAATGCGTGAGAGGAGGTGACAGGGTGAGCGGTTTCTTCTTTGTTCCCAGTATTCCGGTGCTTCCGGAGTTTTCCCCTGGGAATACTGCGGTGAAGAAGGGGGAGACAAAGAGCGGGGATGATTTCGGTGCGTTCCTTGATGCGTACTTCAAAAACGTAGCTTCCTTCGCCACCCCCCTTTCTTTCCCTGTATCGAAGTCGTGCGGTTCTTGCTCTTCTGCCGGCGAGGAAAGCACATCTCTCTCCTGCCCTTTGAGCAGCACCCCGAGCGCTACATCGTTGAGCTGCCCAAGCATAGGAGAGAGTTCCACCACCCAGGCACCCACAGAGCTTCCTTCTCTGCAGGAATTTCCCACCCTCTTTTCGGATCTATTGGAAATGGTGGAGAACTTCAGCGTGACCCTTCGCCTTGAGGGAGGAAACGTGACCGTAAGCGGTGCCCGAAGCGAAGATGGGGTCTTTGCGTTCTCCGTCGAGGGGAAGAAGGAAGCCCTGGTCGAGTTCTTCACCCTCCTTCTTGAAAACCTCAAGGACTGGATGGCGAATGAGCCTCAGGCAACTTCACAGTGCGGGAAAATCCAGTGCGGGAGGATTCTTGAGGACGGGGACGACGAAGTGGTGGACGGTTGCAGTCTGATGGATGCTTCTGCCTCGAAGCCCCAGGAGACGGAGGAAGCAATAGGTGCTCCGGTGGAGGACGAGGTGATCAATTCCGGGGAGGAAGTGGTGGATGCTCCGGTTGAGGTTCTTCCTCCTGAAGGCGAAGGAGAACCCGGGTCCGAAATTTTGACGGAGGATGAGGTTGTTCCTTCGGAACTTTCTT
>JACIZN010000106.1 GCA_014359405.1 Candidatus Caldatribacterium sp. | reverse complement strand
ATTAGCGGAGGAGTACTACGCGGTGTTCCTGGACGGGACTTTCCTCTCCATCCGCCGGGGAAAAACGGCCAAGGAACCGGTGTACATGGCCCTGGGGATTGAGCCGGATGGGCACCGGGAAATCCTGGGCTTTTGGCTGTTTGGAGAGAGGGGAGAAGGCGTCCACAACTGGGAGGAAGTACTGAAAGACCTCCAGCGCCGTGGGGTACGCAGGGTACGGATCTTCGTCACCGATGACCTCCCGGGCTTAGAGGGGGCCATCAAGAAAATGTTCCCTGATGCGGACTGGCAGCTTTGTGTTTTGCATGCCGTACGGGATGCTTTGAACAGGGTAAGAAGGAAGGACCGCGAGGCCTTGGCTGAAGCACTCAAGAAGATTTACCGGGCGGAGACGGAGGAGGAAGCCAAGGGAGGCTTAGGGAAGCTGCGGGAGAGGTGGGGTGAGATCTATCCCAGGATTGTGGAATGCTGGGAGACCAAGGCTTACGCCCTGTTGGCGTTTCTCCGTCACCCCAAGTCCATCCGGCGGTACTTGTACACCACGAACCAACTGGAACGGCTGGCGAAGGAGGTGAAACGACGGACGAAGGTGGTGGAGGTGTTCTGTGGAGAAGAAGCAGTGGAGAAGCTTTTGTACTTAGTTTTGAGTCACTTGAACGAGGCCTGGGGAGCGCGAAAGCTCAGGGGATTTGCGGAAATCGAGACGGGGAGCTACAATGCTGGCCGGACACAATAAACGAGACACTATGGAGCTTCCTCCTGAGCTTTGATCAACTCTACCTCCGCCTGCTTCATCAACCAGACATTGAGAGTAACCCTTTGTCCTTCTTGTCCCTCTGCAAGAACCAAAACCAGTAAAAACACCATCAGCAGACCAATTATCACTCCGACCCTCTTCATCTCCTCTGACACCTCCCAAGTTTCTGTTTTATTGACTCCCAACTCTCACAACCAAAAAGAACTTTCATCTCACCTTTTCTCATCTCCTCCTTTCTCGTTCCATCTTTCCACTATCTTGGAAACAAAACGCGCTTTTTCGATGTCACACATGGGTGACAACTCATCAGATACCCCTAAAATGATACGAGGAGCAAAAGCCTTCAAGACTTTCAGGGTAAATGTTTCTAGTTCAGAAAGATCATACTCTGGCATAAAAAGTAGCATTGGTATCCCATCAAGCACAACCTTGTCCCCTATCGCTTCCCGCAATTCCTCAACCTCAACATCTCCCTGGGGAAGAGGTGTGGGAGCTTCGATTCCATCAAAGGGGAGACTTTTAAGGTAAGGAAGGAGCGGTTTAAGAGAACCATCCATGTGGATGTGACAAAACTTACCAGCCTTGTGAAGCTGCGCTACTCTCCTCTCATAGTAAGGAAGCAACCATTCCTCGAAGATAGCCGGAGAATTAAAGCGTCCATCAATGTTCTCCCCGAAGTTAAGAATTTTGACAGGACAGGAAGCAAGAACCTCAAAGAGTTCGTCCTCGGCCTCTTCAGCCCTTCTAAGATACTCCCTTAGCCTTTGGGGATAGTCATATACCAGAGTGATAGTCCTTTCGATCCCTGCAAACTGAAGAAAAAGTCTCTGGAAAGGCGACCTCTCCCAGTAGAATTGTATCTCCCCCAACCCATTAAGCTTGTTCCTTGCCTCCTCATAAAACTCCACGTTGAAACGATAGTGGGTGTTGGTAACAATGTACTCAAGGATCTCCAAATCCTCAAGCCTCTTCACTGGATGTTCGACATAGTGCCAGGAGCACCCCCATTCACCCAGTTTCTTACGACCGTAAAGGGTCCCCAAAGGGGAGCGAAAATAAACATGGATAGTGTCCCCTTCAGTAACCTCCTCAACAGCAGCTCCATTAGAGTACTCAAAGAGGATGTATGTGCGCGGAGAAGAGATGTCAACACTTTCCCCGTAGAAGTACCGTACAGAAGCTCCTAAATCCTGGTAGACCTCCAGTATATTTGCATTTCTAAACCGCTCAGGAAGCTTGCCTAAGGTCTTGTTGACGTTGAACCAATGCTCTAAACGAGGTTGCCACACGATGTTTCTATTCTTACCCTCGAAGGTGTCCAAGATATCCTGCCGGAAATCCACGTTACCTAACCCCCTTAGACCAGCTCTTCTAATAGAGAGGCAACAACTTCACTTGCCACTCCTAAGGCACTTCCCTCTTCCTGAAGCTTGCTCACCAAGATGGGCGTATTCTGCGCTTTTAGGGAAAAAATATTTTCCCTGGAGGAGCGGATAGCTTCCTCCACGTATTCGGGAAATTGCACCAATTCTCCACCCAAAACCACAGCCGGCGGGTTCAAAACGTTAATCATGTTGGCAATCCCTTTCCCCAGCACAAAACCCGCTCTTCTCAAAACCGCAAGTACCTTTGGATTTCTCTCTTTGTAGCTCTCGACAAGTTTGTTAAAGGTAAAGGGCTGTCCCATTTCTTTTTCCATCTCGCTAAGAATAAAGGCAGTAGAAGTATACTGTTCGAGGCATCCCCTGTTCCCGCAGTAGCACGGTTTTCCATTAGGATCTACAGTTGTATGTCCTACTTCCCCACAAGACCCGTGCATCCCCCTAACAAGCTCACCACGGTACACGTATCCGCCTCCAACCCCCCAGCTGCAAAAAAAGTAGAAGAAGCCAGAAAAATCTTTTCCCCATCCAAAAGACATTTCCGCAAGGGTTGAAGCTCTAGCAATGTTGTCAATAATCAAACGGTAGGGTATCAGGCGTGTAAACAGCATTTCTACATCTGTACTTTCCCAGCCAGAAAAGGGAGACCATTCTGTCCCCTCCTGATGTTTAAAGCAGAAACCTGGGGTTGCAATACCCACCCCCGCAATTTGCTCAGGTGCCAGAGAGTAATGACGACGTATCTCCTCAAGGGTTTCCAGGACTATGCGGCCAATTTTAAGGGGACCTAGCATCGGACTTGCTTCTATCTCTTGCTTGTGTAGCGTATTAAGGTGTAAATCGCTCAAAACCACTGTTACCTTACGAGAACAATCCACACCAAATACGTACCGGTACTCTGGATTAAGTTCCAGAAGGGTCGGTTTCCTACCCGTAGTAGATCTCCCCTTACCAACTTCCCGAATTACTCCATCCCTTATAAGAGGGTCAACAATCCTCGATACCGAAGGAAGCGAAAGTCCCAAGCGCTTTGAGAGCTCGGTACGGGAGATCGGAGCATTGGTTCTTATTTCTAGCAGTATGTTCCTCCTATTAATTCTCCTACATTCTTCTGGAGTGCCAATCATTTGGTTACTTTCTTTCAGTTTGTAAGCATTGGAGCAATTCAGATAGTAGCAAAAAATCCCTCAAGTTGTCAACTTTTTGTATAGGTTCACATCATGTGGGACACTCTACAATTCCAGTATTCACAGAAGTCCTCTACCTAAAACTCTAGCGGAGTTTTCCTAATGCACACTTCTTCCTGGGAGATCCAATTCAATTGTCCTGCTATTCCACCAATGTGGAAGGGCTGGAGAGAGGACAAAGAGCTCAGGGCCATACCCACTGCAGGCTTTTTTCGAACTTCCCACAGAACTTACCTTCACAGTGGAAGAGGGTTAAGTTCTCCTTCCCCAGGAAAGGGCATGTCTCCCTGAGTTCTCGAATCCACTCAAAGAGTCCTGGAGTCCAACCGAGACTCAATCCTTTTAGGTTTTCTGGAACAATCCTCGAAGCCCTCCAGACTCCCGGGTTGAACCGCCTTGGTAGTGGCATTAGGTACTCCAGGCAATGCCATACTTCCTTGGTTCTTTGCAAAGTCCAGAACCCTGGGACGAATCCCTGCCTTTTTAGAGTGTCCGTGGATTTAGAAAAGTACCCAAAGAGGAACCCAAGGTGGAGTGGAGACCCTAAGAAACAGGAGACACAAACCTTCTAACCCGATTGGCTCTCCCGCCTATCCCGGTACTCCGCAAGGAAACGGACTACGGCTTCATCCATGAGGATGTGCTCTCGTCGAACGGGTTGTCGAAGGACAATCCCCTCAAGGGTTCTACAGCGGGAGAGTGCCACGTAGAGCTGTCCGTGGGCAAAAGTTCCTCTGCCGAGGTCGATGACCACCCGGTCAAAGGTTAAACCCTGGCTTTTGTGAATGGTGATTGCCCAGGCAAGCCGCAGAGGATACTGCGTGAACGAACCAATTTGTCTTGTGGCGATGCGCTGTGCTCTTTCATCGTAGTAGAACTCAAACATATCCCAGACGTGTGGTCCCACTTCGACTTCTTCGCCGTTTTCAAGGTTAAGAACCACGACTTCTCCCCATTCTCTTTTTTCAAAACCCACCACTTGTCCCATGGTTCCATTGACCCACTGCCCTAAGGGGTCGTTGTTGAGGAGCATCACCTGGGCACCCTTTTTGAGCCGCAGCTCTAAATCAGCAGGTAGGTCTTTTGTTTTTGAATTTTCAAAACTTCCAGTCAGGACCCCCATGTACAATCTCTCTTCCCCTTTGAGCCTTTGCATCCGCTCCTCATTTATTCTCTGGGCCCTCTCCTTTGTCGTTGTCAGGTACACCACGAACTCCCCTTCTTCGGGAACGTACCCGGGGATAACCCGCTCGTTGAGAATCCGAAGATCCTCGTCACTCACCGTGTTGCTCCGAATCCGGTTTAAGATTGCCAAGAACTGCTCGTCGTTCTGGCGGTAAACCTTCTCAAACTCCACAAAAGCAGGATGAATCTCCTGGAAAGACCGGGCACTGAAGAAGTAAGGGCTCTGGTAGTACTCTTCAAAAAGGATTCTCTCCTTCTCTTTCACTACTGGAGGTAACTGGTAGAGGTCGCCGATGAAGACCATCTGAACACCACCAAAAGGCTCTCCAGGCTTTTTCCCAAAACGACGAAGGAACGCATCGGCGCAATCAAGGAGATCCGCCCGAACCATGGAAACCTCGTCAATCACGATAGTATCGAGGTTTCTGTACAATTTCTCATTGTTCGGCCGAACTCTCCATGCAGCATCCGGTGTCACATCGGGGCGAAAGCGGAAAAAGGAATGAATGGTCTGCCCCTGAACGTTAATGGCTGCGACCCCTGTAGGTGCCAGGACAACTATGTTTTTCTTTGTGTTTTCCCGGAAGTACCGCAAGAGAGTGGATTTTCCGGTTCCCGCCTGGCCGGTAATGAAGACCGATTGATCGCTCTCTTCGAGAATTGCAAGAGCCTTCGCAAACTCTGGATTCAAATCAATGGTTCCTGAGACAGCCATACTGCGCCTATCACCGGAAAAGACCGATTATGCCCAGAACAAGGACAACAAGCACCACAAACCCCGAGGCAATCAAAATGAGCCGGTGTACGTTGCCCAGGGCTTCGTTCAATTTCATCAATTCTCTGGTAAGACGAATATCGATACGTTCCGCAAGGACTACTCCCTGGACCAGAGAACAATGCCCTCCTGAATCCAGCGCCGAATGGCGCTTTCAACCTCCTGGTACTCGGCTTCGGTATAGATATGAGGTTCAAGGCGAGGGATGCCAAGCACCCGCTTCACCAGGACGTAGTCATCTGGGCGTTTTTCCCCAGAGTACACAAGAAGAAGGTCCACATCAAGAAGCGCAGGGAGCCTCTCCTGGATGGTCCGGATGACGTCCTCAGGCTTCCATCTGGGATAGGAGATTCTCACAGAACTGGACGATTTCGGTGGCATACGCAACAAGCCTCCGGGCTTCCTTCAGCGTGTACCGACTTCGAGGAGACCCGGAAGGATGGGCATCGGGGTATCTTGTGGGAATGTACGCTTTATCAAGCTCCAGGGCACCCTCGATGAGCTCTTCAGGGACCTCGTATTTCCCAGAGAGTTCCATAAGGAGATCGGCCACAGAATGCCCCCAGGCCTCAGCGCCGAGTTTCTGGAAAACCGCTTTTACAGCTTTTTCGGCTGCCTGTTGCGCAGAAAAACAGGCCCAGTTGTAGAAACCATGGTCGATGTCACTTTGGGCATGTTCCAGGTCGCCTATCGCTGCGTCAAGCCAGTCACGACTTCTCTCCACAGAAGCACCTTCCAAAAGGGCAGAGCCCCTTTTTGCTTCAGTCTATTCCCGGTATTTCTGGGTGTCAAGGCTTTCTCGTCAGTGCCCCAGCCTTCGTCCGTTCTGCCTCAAGTCTTGCCAGGCGAGATTTCTTCACCCCGCTCTCTTGACATTCCTTTTCCTGTTTTGTAAAATTTGCGCAAAGCAAGAAAATTTGCCAAAGAAGGGACAGTAATGGCAACCCTCAAAGAGATTGCCGAAAAAGCCGGAGTTTCTATAACCACCGTGTCCCATGTTCTCAATGGAACGCGCCCAGTAAGCGAGCACCTGAAAAAGCGGGTTCTTGAAGCCATGGAGGCTCTGGGAGTGGAACCCCGCCTCCCTTCCCGCAAGAAATCCTCGCAGCTCATTGCCATGCTCATTGACGACATCTTCAACCCTTTCTTCACTGAAGTTTTTGCCTCTGCCGAGGCGACGGCCCGGAGCATGGGGTACCATCTTTTGCTCCTTCCTTCAATCGAGCGGGGATCCGACATTCTCTACCTCAAAGACCTTGAGGAGAAATCCGTTGATGGAATCATCGTGGCTACTCGCCTTGGAGTCTCCCACCTCAAGAAGGCCTTCTCGACTCAGCTCCCCATGGTATTTTTGGGAGGGAGTCTTGAGGTTCCTTTCTCGACGAGCGTTCTTCTTCCGGATGAGGCGGGAACGTACCTTGCGACGAAGCACCTCCTTTCTCTTGGGCATACCGAGATCCT
>JACIZN010000105.1 GCA_014359405.1 Candidatus Caldatribacterium sp. | reverse complement strand
CCCAAGAGAGAAATTGCTCCCGATCCTCTGTACAACAATGTGGACTTGGCAACCTCTCCACGCTCCTTACTTCTTGGGTCTCTTCGCGCCGTACTTCGAGCGACCCTGCCTGCGATTCTCAACACCTGCTGCATCCAGAGCACCCCGGATGACATGGTAACGCACCCCTGGGAGATCCTTGACACGGCCTCCCCGGATGAGGACAATAGAGTGCTCCTGGAGGTTGTGGCCAATACCAGGAATGTACGCCGTAACCTCCATGCCGTTAGTCAGGCGAACACGAGCAACTTTCCGCAAAGCTGAATTCGGCTTCTTCGGAGTGATAGTCCAGACACGGGTGCACACCCCACGCTTCTGGGGTGACCCCTTGAGAGCTGGAGCCCCACTCCGGCTTTCAGGCTTTTTTCTCCCCTCACGAACGAGCTGATTGATAGTCGGCATAATCATCCTCCTTTGTCCTCTACTATAGCTGCACAGGAAGAGCGAACTTCAATACCACAGATTCTCCCAAGCTCCTGAGCACTCGGAACGTACTCAAGAGCGATATTTTTCTCCTGGGCAAGGGCAACAATGGTCTTCCGTATCGCCTCGTCAACGTCAAGAGCAACGAAGACCTTTTTGGCCCTTCCCCGCTCAATGGCTCTCTGGGTTTCCTTGAAACCCACAACCCTCTTTGCCGTACGGAGTTCTTCAAGACCCATACCAGAAAGCGACAGAGGAATTGTAGCAGCACACCGCCCTCATGTCAATTCCTCGTCCTCTTCATCTATTTCAAAGTCAAACTCCTCCTGATCCTCGAAAGCCTCCTCTTCTTCATCCTCCGGGAATTCAGCAGCAACACCCATACCCATGAGCTCTCGGAAATCGAGTGCCTCTTCTTCAGAAATTTCCGCCTTCGAGAGCGCCTCTTCTTTCTCCGTTGAGAGTCGTATCTTGCGGTACTTCTCAAATCCCGTGCCAGCAGGGATGAGCTTCCCAAGAATAACGTTCTCCTTAAGCCCGATGAGCTGGTCGATCTTACCCTTGACGGCCGCGTCAGCAAGAACGTGGGTTGTCTGCTGGAAGGACGCTGCGGAGAGGAAGCTGTCGACAGCAAGTGAAGCCTTTGTAATACCCAACGCTACAGGACGTCCTGTGGCAACCTGCTTCAGGCCGGGGAGATAGATCACTTCCTCGACAAGGGTTCGGACCTCCTTTTCGCCTTCAGGGTCCCGAAGGAGGAGGAAGCCCACATTGTCCTCGGCAATCTTCACCACATCGTCCCGAACGATGATCTCTCCGGCCCTTACCAGGATGTCGCCATTCCTTCCTACAACAACATCCTGAGCGGCAACTTTTCCGACGACCTCTTTCTCGAGGAGTTCAATGAGGCGACCTTCAATGGAGAAGAAGTGGCCATCGCTCAGAGGAACTTCCTTAATCCCTTCCACAACGAGTCTTCGGGCGATACTCCGGCTTATAGCCTGTCCGGCTTGAATAATCACTTCACCGGTGTGAGGACTGACAATGTCCTTTGCCACCTCTTTGTTGAGAATCTCTTCTCGGAGAACCCGCACAAGGCTCTCCTTTACCTGGAAGACTCGCACGTTCTTCCAGACCACCACCTGCTCTATGTCGTGAGCCTCGAGAGTCGCAATCTCTTCTTGCTCAAGGCGGGTGTTCATCGGAAGGAGCACCTTTTTCGTCTCAGGGTCAAGGACATCTTCTGCAAGGATGGCGCCTCGAAGTTTTTCCCAGGTCGCCTGTTCCCGGACTCTGAGTTTCAGGGGACCAATCTCACCAAGGCGTTCAAGAATGGATTCCTTGAGAACTTCCCCGGCCTTAACGAGGACCTTACCGGAAGTGTCTCGCACTTCCTCAACACAGATGCGGTGCACAAGCTCGTTCTCCAGGTTCTTCTGGCCTCGCAGGACCCTAAAGAACGCGCCGTCCTTGCGGACAAGGAATGGACGGCAATCGTTCGAGAGAATGACTTCAATATCCTCAGCGCTCAATACTCGACCCTTGGAGAGGAGAACATTCCCCGAGGCATCAAGCACACTGTCCTCAAGGGTGCAGCCTTCAAGGAGCTCCTGGGCCCTTTCTTTCAAAAGGGCATTCTCTTCAAGGATACGGGCGTTCTCCTTTTCAAAATCCTCAAGGAAGACCATCTCACCGGAGAGAAGGTTTGTGTCTCCTGCGTTCTCAACCATGATCTTGTTGAGGCGAGCAATCTGTCGGATGATGATTTCAATGTGCTTGTCGTTGATTGTTACACCCTGAGAGATGTAGACAGATTGGATTTCTTCAAGGAGGTACTTCTGAACTGCCCTGATGCCCTTGATTCTCAGGATATCCTTGGGGTTGATAGGACCAAGGGTGAGACGGTCCCCAGCCCGAACCCTGTCACCCTCAGTAACTGCAATCTTCACGTCGTGAGGAACAAGGTACGTGCGAACCTCCTGGTTCTCCTCGTCTTCGCTGGGTCGAACGTAGATTTTGCGACGGTTACCAATGACCTCGATTTTTTCCACTACTCCATCGACATCGGAAAGAATGGCTGCCTTCTTGGGCTTGCGGACTTCAAAGAGCTGCTCCACCCTTGGGAGACCTTGCGTGATATCCTCCCCAGCGATGCGTACACCTCCAGTGTGGAAGGTCCGCATGGTCAGCTGTGTTCCGGGCTCCCCGATGGACTGAGCTGCCACAATGCCTACTGCTTCACCTACATCCACAAGGCGACCGGTTGCGAGATTCCTCCCATAGCACTTAGCGCAAACACCGTACTTGGTGCGGCAGGTGAGTACCGATCGGACCCAGGCCTGGCGGATGTTTCGCTCCTTGAGTTTTGCAACAACTTCTTCATTGATTTCCTCTCCAGCCCGGACGATTACCTCACCAGTTACGGGGTCCACGATATCCCGGAGGGCAATGCGCCCAAGAACTCGTTCCTCAAAAGGCTCAATGATGTTGTCATTCTCATCCTTCAGGTCTTCAAGGAGAATACCATCGTCTGTGCCGCAGTCCTCCTCCCGAACGATGACATCTTGAGCCACATCCACAAGTCTTCGGGTGAGGTAACCGGATTTGGCCGTACGCAGAGCGGTATCGGCAAGCCCCTTCCGAGCGCCGTGGGTTGAAATGAAGTACTCAAGGACGCTGAGCCCCTCGCGGAAGTTCGCCTTGATTGGGTACTCGATGATGCGCCCGGAGGGATCCGCCATCAGGCCTCGCATTCCGCAGAGCTGGCTCACCTGGCGGACGCTTCCTCGAGCTCCTGACTTGGCCATCATGTTCACCGGATTGAAATCGGGGAGAATCTCAAGGATGGCATCGGCAATTTTGTTCGCCGCATCCGTCCACACATCCACAACCTTTTGCTCTCTCTCTTCAGCAGTGATGAGACCCTGGGCGTAGTGCTCGTTAATTTCCTCAACCCGGTGGGTAGCTTCCTCGATAATCTGCTCTTTCTCCGAGGGAATCTCAAGATCAAGCACGCTGATTGTGGCACCAGATTTTGTCGCATAGTGGAACCCTGCTTCCTTGATGCGATCGAGCAACGGTGACTTTGTTGCCAAACTTCCGGTAGCAGAGGTCCACAATCTCCGAGAGCTTTTTCTTTGTGACCGGCTCATTGTAGTAAGGCATGCCCTCGGGAAGGAGACTGTTGAAGATAACCCGTCCAACGGTTGTTTCCTCGACTTCAGGGTGTTTCTCGGTAATCTCCCGAATGAAAACTGGCTCATGGAGATCGACCTTACCAAACTCATACGCAAAGAGAGCCTCGTCGACGCTGTAGAATCGCTTCTTCGATTCCCTTCGCATCCCGGGAAGAGTCAAGTAGTAGCACCCAAGGACCATGTCCTGGGTGGGAACGGCAATAGGCTTTCCATGTGCTGGGGAGAGGATGTTGTGCGAGGAAAGCATGAGAATTTGGGACTCAGCTTGAGCTTCAGCAGAGAGTGGCACATGGACGGCCATCTGGTCGCCATCGAAATCAGCATTGAACGCCGGACAAACTAAGGGATGGAGCTGAATGGCGTTCCCTTCTATGAGTACAGGCTGGAAAGCCTGGATGCTGAGGCGGTGCAGCGTTGGTGCCCGGTTGAGAAGAACTGGATGCTCAGCAATAACCTCCTCAAGCACGCCCCAGACTTCCTCTCGGGCCTTTTCCACCATTTTCTTCGCGCTCTTAATGTTGTGAGCAAGCCCCTTGTCGACGAGCTTTTTCATGACAAAGGGCTTGAAGAGCTCCAAGGCCATCTTCTTCGGCAACCCACACTGGTCGAAACGAAGCCTCGGTCCGGCCACAATAACCGACCGTCCAGAGTAGTCGACCCGTTTCCCCAGGAGATTCTGACGGAACCGACCCTTCTTTCCCCGAAGCATATCGCTCAGAGATTTCAGTGGGCGGTTCCCAGGACCAAGCACGGGCCGCCCACGTCGGCCGTTATCAAAGAGTGCATCGACCGCCTCCTGGAGCATTCGCTTCTCGTTCTTTACGATGATTTCCGGAGCACCAAGCTGGAGGAGTCGCTTGAGCCGATTGTTGCGGTTGATGACCCGGCGGTAGAGATCGTTGAGGTCCGATGTAGCAAACCGTCCGCCATCAAGCTGCACCATGGGACGGAGGTCTGGTGGAAGGACAGGAATGACCTCAAGAATCATCCACTCCGGTCGGTTCCCGGACTTCAAAAAGGCTTCGACAACCTGCAAACGCTTGATAATTTTCTTCGCCTTCTGACCCGTGGCTTCTTTGAGTTCCTTCCGGAGATCCCGGGCCAACTGTTCAAGATCGATGTTCTTGAGAATTTCCCGAACCGCTTCTGCACCCACTCCCGCTTTGAATTCGGGATCGTAGCGGGAGAGAAGCTTCGCCTCAGTTTCAAGAATCATCTGGGCAACCTTTAATCCTGTTTGGCCCGGATTGATGACGATGTAGCATGGTTCTTCCACCGTGGTCGAGAGAATCGTTTCCTCGAAGAGATTTCCGAAGATTTCCCGGAGCTCGTTCACTTCAGATTCCGAGAGCTCATCATCCCGCTGGTACGGGAAAGCCCGAATGTCCACAACCTCAAAGGTGTTTTCGTCAATCTGCTCAACAGAAAAGCTCTCCTTGTACTTTGAGCGATACCGGGCGTAGTCCTTAAGTGTCAGGCGGTCACCGATGGAGAAAGGAAGGGTGTGGACCTCGGTAATTCGATGGGCAAGTTCTGCCCGAAAAGCAGGATCGTACTTGCTGTAAATCTTGTACTCGGTTTCGCGGATGGTAGCTCCAGCCTCAAGATTTGTTCCCCCAGGTTCGATGACTTTGTAGCAATCCTCCCGCTTCCTCCCCGAGGCGAAGTAGAGAACCTTCTCAAGGTTTTTGGGAAGAATGCCAAGAAGGAGTGCCATCTTGCTGGGAATGCTCTTAAAGTACCAGATGTGGGACACAGGAGCTGCAAGTTCGATATGTCCGAGTCGCTCACGTCGTACCGAAGCTCGGGTAACCTCGACACCACAGCGGTCGCAAACGACACCCTTGTCACGAACTCTCTTGTACTTCCCACAGTAGCATTCCCAGTCCTTTGTGGGACCAAAGATTTTTTCGCAGAACAACCCGTCTTTTTCCGGCTTCAGGGTTCGGTAATTTATCGTCTCGGGCTTCTTTACTTCTCCATGAGACCACTTCCGAATTTCCTCAGGAGAAGCCAATCCAATCTGAATTGCTCCAATGTCATTAACGTCCACCAAGGACTCTTCCCCCTTCGCTCACTTTTTCTCCCGACCCTGGAGATTGACGCCGAGGCTTGGTACCTCTTCCTCAGCGTTCTCCATCTCTTCAAGGGAAATTTCTCTCCCTTTACCGTCAAAAATCTTTACGCTCAGGCACAGGCTCTGGAGTTCTTTCACGAGTACCTTGAAGGACTCAGGAAGAGACGGCTGCAGCACATTCTTCCCCTTGACAATGGCTTCGTACGCCTTGACCCTTCCTGCGATGTCGTCGGATTTCACCGTAAGCATTTCCTGGAGCGTGTACGCTGCACCGTACCCCTCAAGCGCCCACACCTCCATCTCTCCGAAACGCTGCCCACCGAACTGGGCCTTTCCACCAAGAGGCTGCTGAGTAACGAGAGAGTACGGTCCGGTCGAACGAGCGTGAATCTTCGTTTCCACAAGGTGGGCGAGTTTCATCATGTAAATGTACCCCACCGTTACCTCGTTATCGAAAGGTTCGCCAGTTCGGCCATCGTAGAGCACCGTTTTACCCTGCGGGAAAAGATGGAAGTCTTTTGAAACCCGATGGTCGAAGAACTCTGCAAAGGGTACATCTCCATCAGGAGTCTTCGCATTCCGCATGGCCTCAAGGATTTCTTCTTCACGAGCTCCATCAAAAGGAGGACTGGCTACAAACTTTCGCTCTTTATTCGCCACCCAACCAAGGTGGGTCTCAAGAATCTGTCCAATGTTCATCCGCGAGGGAACACCAAGAGGATTGAGAACGATATCCACCGGTGTCCCATCGGGAAGGTACGGCATGTCCTCTTCGGGAAGAATGCGGGCAATGACCCCTTTATTCCCGTGGCGTCCTGCCATCTTGTCCCCTACAGTGATTTTCCGCTTCTGGGCTACGTATACTTTCACGAGCTTGTTGACTCCCGGGGCGAGCTCGTCACCGTTCTCCCGAGAGAAGACTTTCACATCGATGACCTTACCGTACTCCCCATGGGGCATCCGCAGCGACGTGTCACGGACTTCCCGCGCCTTCTCTCCGAAGATGGCTCGGAGGAGTTTTTCCTC
>JACIZN010000104.1 GCA_014359405.1 Candidatus Caldatribacterium sp. | reverse complement strand
GAATTCTTTTTGGTTGGGTTAGAGAAAAAAGACCCTCTAGGGAGCAGATCTTGAGTGGTTGGAGTGGGGCCCTTTCTTTGCCCAGGGTTATAACCATTCTTCCCAATGGTCTTCTCAAAATTGAGCCTGCCCAAGAGCTCGAGTTACTACGAGGAGAGCACGAAGAGTTAGAAAACAAGGGGTTAGTTGGCTACTCTTTATCTCCAGGCGAGCTTCGGCTTAATGTTCCGTCTGCAAGCCACCTAGAAATTTTGCTCGAAATCTCGGACATCAACGCTAAGCGCATCGGTGTCATGCTTCCTGGGGGAGAGAATGTAATTCTAAATCTTGAAGAAGAAAAGCTTGCAGAGAGTCCTTTTAAGCTTACGGAAAAAAACCTCAGATTGAGGATATTTATCGATGGTTCTATCGTCGAGATATTTGCAAACGATGTCTTCAGCAAAACAGAGCGTTGGTACTTCCCTAAGGAAATTACAAAAACGGTAAAGATCTTTTGTGAAGAAGGAAGCATTTTTGTAAGAAGATTCTCTATCTGGACAATGGGGGAATCTTTCGACAATGCTTGTTCGTTGATTGAAGTAGCTTCTTGTGACAGCCAAGAAGCAGAGCAGTAGGAAGCCGGAAGTCCCCAGATAGGTTGCAAATGATTGTTATGCTCGATGTTCCACTTCCTTATACGCTTTAGTTAGCTTGTAGTGTTAGGCACCAGCAGACGGGTCTGAAGCACCAAAAACGTGGAAAGTCGTAGCCCTTGATCTCGGTGGGCCCTGATCTTGGAGTAGGTTTCATCTTGCCGCTCTCGATCCTCCATGGGCCTTTCTTGGTTTCTTCCTATCTGTTGATGATCGGATGTGATTACCAAGCTGATATATACTGGTCCTTTAAACCGCTTTCCTCCGATGAATAGTCTATTTTTGTGTGATGACTGTTGGCACGAATTTTTCTCCCCAAAAAGGGGTATAATGTACCTGAAGACTCTTTTTGGAGGGGGCTATGGCGAAACTCACGCTTCCGGCGCTCGTGCGGGCGGTTGAGGATCTCCCGGCTTTGCCGGCGGTGGTGCAGAAAGTCATCGAGCTCACCGAGGACCCCCGGTCGACGGCAAAGGACATCAACAACGTCGTCACGAAAGACCAGGGTCTTACGGCGAAAGTCCTGCGCCTTGCGAATTCCGCCTTCTACGGTTTCCCGCGACGCATCTCCACCGTTACCGATGCCACGATTCTTCTGGGTTTCCAAACCATCCGGAGCATCGTCCTTGCCGCTTCGGTGAGTGAGATGATGAGGAAAAACCTCAAGGGGTATGCCCTTGAGCGGGGGGAGCTCTGGAAGCACTCCCAGGCGGCGGCAGTAGGCGCCCGGATGCTCGCAAAAGAAATAAAGTTCCCCCGCCTTGAGGTAGCCTACACGGCGGCGCTCCTCCACGATGTGGGGAAGCTCATCCTTGACGTGTACCTGACGGAGGAGTACGAGGCGGTTCTTGAGAAGGTGGAGAAGGAAGGGGTGACGTTCCTTAAGGCGGAAGAGGAGATTCTTGGGTTCAACCATGCGGCTGTGGGGGCCAAGGTGGCGGAAAAGTGGAATCTCCCGGCAGAGCTCGTTGAGGCCATCGCCTTGCACCACGAGCCGGAGCGGGCAAAGGAGAATCCCAAACTCACGGCCATCACCCACGTTGCCGATTGCCTGAGCGTGACGCTTGGCATGGGTGTTGGGGTGGATGGGTTCCTCTATGCGATTTCCCCGGGCTCAATAGAGCTTCTGGGGCTCAGTGAACCCCAGGTGGACCGTCTCCTCGCAAACCTTGCCGAAATTCTTGTCGATGAGGATACCTTCGGCGAGTAGAATTGTATAATTACGGGAAAAGCGAGGTGATGGCGGTGGAGGAGCGGACAAGGACTCTTCGGGGCCCTGGGTATTGCTTTGGTGGCCCTGGCGACGATGAGCATTCAGATTCCTGTGCCCCAGACCCGGGGGTACATCAACTTGGGGGACACCCTCATCGTTGTTTTTGCCCTTCTTTTTGGGGCGCGGATTGGGGCGCTTGCCGGAGGCGTGGGCTCGGCTTTAGCAGACCTCCTCTCAGGGTACGCCCACTGGGCGCCTTTCACTTTAATCATCAAGGGTATTGAGGGGCTCATCATCGGGCTTTTGGCTTCAGGCGAGAAGAGTTATTCCTTAAAAGTGTTCGTGACGCTCCTTGCGGGCCTTGAGATGGTTGCGGGGTACTTCCTCGTTGAAATTTTCCTCTACGGACTTGGAGGGGCTTTGGCCGAGCTTCCGGGGAACTTCATCCAGGCAGGGAGCGCGGTTCTTGTTGGTCCCTTAGTGGCCTTCGCGCTCCAGCGCCTTGAGAAAGCCATCTTCCGCAGAGTCTGAGGAGAGCTTCTCAAGGACTTCCTCTTCGATTTCCGGGAAAGCTCCAAGGAGCCGGTGCACGAGTTCTGGGATATCCCTGGGGCTTTTTCCTTCAAAGCGGAGGGTGTACACGGGTTCGGTGACGGATTTCCGGACAAGCGCCCAGCCGTCCTCCCACTCCACCCGGAGGCCGTCGAGGCGGGAAATTTTCCCGGTCGCTACTTTTTCCTCAAGAAGGGCAAGGAGGTTCTCCCGGTTTTCTCTCGGGATGCGGATGTCCGGGGTGATGTAGCTTTTCGGGAAGGTGGCCACAGTACGAGAGAGGGGTTCTGCACTCTGGCTCAAAAGATGAAGAAAGAGGCAGGCGGCGTAGAGCCCATCGTCCCGCCGGAGCTCCCGGAAGAAGTAGTGGCCGCTGATTTCCCCGGCCATAACGGCGTCCTCTTCAAGGAGCCTCCGCTTGATGTAGGCGTGGCCGGAGCGCTCGGGGATGGGAATACCCCGGGCCCGGCGGATTTCCTCGGGAACGACAGAGGAGCACTTGAGGTCGTAGACGAATTTCTTCTCCCCGGGAAGGGGAGCGAAGTACCTCCGGATGAAGAAAATCATTCCCTCTTCGCCCGTGAGGATTCTCCCGTCGTCGGCGGCAAAAACCACCCGGTCCCCATCACCATCAAAGGCCAGTCCCGCATCGGCTCCTGCTTCCCTAACCTTTTCACTCAAAGCTTTGAGGTTTTTCGCCTGGGCTGGGTTTGGGGGGCGGTTGGGGAAGGTGCCGTCGAAACTGCAGAAAAGCTCGAAAACCTCGCACCCGAGGCTTCGCAGAAACCGGGGGGCAAGGTACGAGTAGCAGCCGTTGCCACAGTCGACAACGACTTTGAGGGGGCGGAGGGGCTTTGGCACCCGGGAGGTGAGGAAATCGAGGTACGCCTCCTCAAGTTGCAATGGAACGACGCTACCCTTTGGGCTTTTTCGGAATTCCCCTTTTTTGATGCGCTCTTCAAGGAGCGTGAAGTCCTCAGGAATAGGTGGGCGATGGAGAAAGCCAATCTTGAAACCGTTGTACTGGGGAGGGTTGTGGCTTGCAGTAACCATGATGCCGGCCTCAGCCCGGAGATGATCAATGGCAAAGTAAAAAAGCGGAGTGGGAACGATGCCAAGATCAGAGACGTTTCCCCCCGAATCCGTGAGGCCCTGGATTAGGGCTTTTTTGAGGAGCGGCGTGTGCGTGCGGACGTCTCCCCCGACGACGAAACTCGTCTCTTGCGGGAAAGAAGAGGCAAAGGCCCGGCCGATTGCGTACGCCACCTCTTCGGTGATTTCCCCAGGGACTGTGCCGCGGATATCGCAGTCCTTGAAAATGCTCATGTCGGCTTCACCTCAAGGACACCCCGGGCGATGAGATCGTGCATCGCCTCAAGGACGGCTGCCTCTGGATTCCCGGGAATGAGAGTAACCCGCTCCCAGAGGGGAGAGTGAGGATAAGGTTTTGTTACCCCCTTGGCGTACACGAAGACCTCGTACCCGAGGCTTGCAAGCCTTGGGACGAGGTAGCTCCCGATATGGCCTGTTCCGCCGAGAACAAGGACTTTCTTCACCATGGCCTTATTGTACCATTTCCGGTTGCTTCGGGAAGGTCTTTGGAGTAAAGTGGAGGTAAAGTTTTTGGAGAAAGGGGTAGAGCCTGTGGCTTCTTGGAAGGAGAAACTCGCCTGTGCTTCTCTTTTTGATATCATGAGGGCCGCCTTTGAGAACCGGATTCTTGTTCCCGCCTTCAACGTGGCGTACCTTCCCATGGTGCCGGCAATCGTTGAGGCCCTGCGCCGTACGGAAACCTTTGCCCTCCTTGAGGTTTCCCGCCCGGATATCACCCGCTTTGGGGCGGAAAGCTTCAAGGCGGTGAAGGAGGCCTTCGATGCCTTCGGGGACCTTTCACTCTCCCGCCTCCACCAGGACCATGTGCCGGTTATCGACGAAGAAGGAGAACGGGTGGACTGGAGTTCCCTCATTGATGAGGCGCTGGAGCTTGGGTACCACTCGGTGATGATTGACGGGTCGAGGCTTCCTCTTGAGGAGAACATAGCGGTGACAAAAGAAGTCGTTTCCCGGGCCCATGCCCGAGGTGTTTGCGTTGAGGCAGAGCTTGGGGCAGTCTTGGGGCATGAATCGGGACCCCTTCCGCCGTATGAGGAGATTTTTGCAAGCGGCAAGGGGTTCACGGACCCTGAGGATGCAGGGCGGTTTGTAGAGGAAACCGGTGTCGACTGGCTCTCGGTGGCCATCGGGAACATCCACGGGGCGATAAGCGGGGCCGCCAAGGATGCCAAGAAAGTGGAAGCCCGCCTGAACATCGAGCACCTCAAAAAGATTGTGGAGCGCACAAGAATTCCCCTTGTCCTCCACGGGGGCTCAGGGATCAAAAAGGAGTACGTCCTTGAGGCCATTCGTCATGGCATCACCAAAATCAACGTGGGGACCGAGATCCGCCAGGCGTACGAGAAAGCTCTGCGGGACGGGGGAGACGTTTCGGCGGCGCAGCGGGCAGTCACGGAGAAAGTCGAGGAGCTCATTACCATGTACTACGAGATTCGGGGTTCAGCCCGAAGGCTTGCAGAGTACGTATAGCGGGAGTCCAATTGGGATATCTGGACCTGCGGTGTACAAGGAGGCGCTTGCGGCAACGCAGTTGTAATGGCGCATATCCTCCTTGCCAATCCCTGGGCGTACGACTTCACCGCCTTTGATCTGTGGTGCAAGCCCCTGGGGCTTCTGTACCTGGGGGCGCACCTCAAAAGGAGAGGTTTCCACGTCACGCTTCTTGACTGCCTGAGCCGGGAGGACCCGGAATCCTCTGCCCCGGAAAACGAGGGGCCGCGGAAGCTCCGGGAGGCAGGATGCGGAGGGTACCACAAGGAGATTCTCCCGAAACCCTCCTTTTTCTCCTCCATACCCCGCTACTTCAAGCGTTTCGGAATACCAAAAGAGAAGGTTCTTTGCCGGTTGCAGAGCCTCGACCCGCCGGATGTCGTTTTTGTCACCTGCAGTTTCACGTACTGGTACCCCGGGGCTTCTTTCTTTGGGGAGGTGCTCCGGAGGATTTTCCCTCAAGCCTTCCTCGTCCTTGGGGGCGTGTACCCGGTGCTTGCGCCAGAGCATGCCCAGAGCCTTGGGTTTGACGCCGTGGTTTCGGTTTCCGACCCCCTCAAGGTGGCCGAGGAGCTCAAAAGGATTCTCGGTATCGATCTTGGGATTCGAGAATACCGGGATTTCTTCGCTGTGCCCCCTGCCTTTGAGTTTTATCCGAGGCTCTCCTACGGTGTGGTCCTCTCGTCTTTGGGGTGCCCCTTTTCCTGCCCCTACTGCGCCTCCCGGGTTCTTGCCCCTTCCTTTTTCCAGCGTCCCCCAGAAGAAGTGGTCGAGGAAATCCGCTACCTCCACGAGCGCTTCGGGGTCCGCCACATCGCCTTCTACGACGATGCGCTCCTTGTCAACGCCGAGCGCCATTTCCTCCCCTTAGCCGAGGGCGTTATTTGCCTTGGGCTCCCTTTGTCCTTCCATCTCCCAAACGGCCTCCATGCCCGGTACGTCACCCGGGAGGTTGCCTCTTTCCTCCGGCGGGCGAATTTCTCCACCGTCCGCCTGAGCCTTGAGACCGCTTCTTCGCGGTGGCAGAGGGAAAGCGGCGGGAAGGTGACAAACGAGGCCTTTGAGGAGGCGGTAGAATACCTCAAAGAGGCAGGATTCCATCCAGAAGACATCGAGGTGTACCTCCTCTTTGGCTGGCCGGTGACGGAAGAAGAGGATGTCCTTGCCTCCGCTTCGTATGTGCGGAGCCTTGGCCTTGTGCCCCGTTTTTCCCTCTACGCTCCAACCCCCAGGACCAGAGACTACGAGAGGTTCTTTTCAGGGGAAGACGAGCCCCTCTGGCACAACAAGGTTGCCTTCCTCTACCGGAGGGGATGGGCAGAGCTCTACACAAGGTTGCAGGGAAAGGGGAAGTGTTAGATAATGGTAGAGGAGGTGTGGCCCTATGGAAGTGAGGTGGTTCGGGCACTCGTTTTTCCTTGTAACCACAGAGCGGGGTGTGCGTCTTGCCTTTGATCCTTTCGATCAGAGCGTCGGGTACCCCCTGCCTGAAGTGGAGGCCGACTTTGTGCTCGTGAGCCATGAGCACTTCGACCACAACAACGTCGCCTTGGTGCAGGGGTACCGGGAGGTGATTCGCCAGCCCGGGGAGTACGCAAAAGACGGGGTGAAAATTCAGGTCTTCTCGACCTTTCACGATGAAGAGGAGGGGAAAAAGCGGGGGCGGAACAACGTCTTCCGGGTTGAGGCAGAAGACCTCGTCCTCATGCATCTTGGGGACCTCGGGGCTGTTCCAAGCGAGCGGGAGTTGCATTCCTGGAAGCCGGTGCACATCCTCCTTGTTCCGGTGGGCG
>JACIZN010000103.1 GCA_014359405.1 Candidatus Caldatribacterium sp. | reverse complement strand
GCCTTGGGGGAAAAGGTGCTCCCCAGGACCTCAGGGCGTACCTCCCCACCTTTCGCCTCATCATCCTTGTGAGCCTCATCCCTGCTTTCCTTGGGGTTTTCGTCCTTTTCCTCAGCGAGGAGACGGGAAAGGGCAAAAGGCCCTCCCGGTCTCTACCCCTTTTCCCCTGGAAGGACCTCAGCCCTCGGCTCAAGGTGTTCTTCCTTGCCACCCTCATCTTCACCCTCGGGAACTCCTCGAACCAGTTCATTCTCCTTCGGGCCGCAGAAAAAGACGTGGGCCTTGCGCCTTCGGCAGTAACTCTCCTCTACCTCCTGTACAATGTGGTCTACACCCTTGTCTCGTACCCCGCAGGGGTAATCTCCGACCGCCTGGGACGGAAGGGGGTTCTCGTCGGAGGATTTCTGCTCTACGCCCTCTCCTACTTCCTCATAGGGCTCTTGCCCCGCTCCATTGTCCTTGCCATGCTCCCTTACGGCTTTTATAGCGGCATGACTGAAGGGGTGGGAAAGGCCCTCATTGCCGATTTGGCCGAGGAAAACGTGCGGGCGACAGTCCTTGGATTCCACGCCATGCTCCTTGGGATTGGGCTCTTCCCGGCCTCCCTCATCGCCGGAGCCCTCTGGAGCGCCTTTGGGCCCTCGGCTCCCTTCCTTTTTGGGAGAACAACAGGCCTCGTGGCCTCGATTCTCCTTCTCCTCTTTCTCTGGGGTGGGAAAAGGTGAAGCTTGTTGTCCTCCTCACCGACTGGGGAACGAAGAGCTACTACCAGGGCGTGGTGAAAGGAGTCATCAAGCAGATTGCGCCAGAAGTGGAAGTCATCGACCTCACCCATGAGGTGGAGCCCTTCAACGTCCGGGAGGCCATGCACGTGCTTTTCCGGGCGTACCGGGACTTCCCGAAGGGAACGGTTTTCATGGGCGTTGTGGACTACGGGGTGGGGACAGAGCGCAAAGCCATCGCCTTCGAGACCGAAAGCGGGTACTTCTTCGTGGGGCCGGACAATGGGCTCTTCACCTTAGTGGCGGAAGCAGAAAGGGTTACCCGGATTGTGGAGCTTGCAAACCCCGAGTACTTCTACCGCGCCACCCCCTCCTTCTCCTTCCACGGGAGGGACATCTTTGCCCCGGTGAGTGCCTACATCGCAAAGGGTTTCGACCTGAGCCTTTTTGGGAAAAGGCTTGAGAGCCTCGTCCTCCTCCCCTATGAAAAAGCAAGGAAAGAGGGCGGGAGAATCCTTGGGGAGGTTGCCTTCTTTGACCGCTTCGGGAACGTGGAGACGAACATTCCGGAAATTTTCCTCGAGGGCCTAAAGTTACAGAGTAATGTGACGATATACTTGGGAGAGAAAGAATTCAGGGCAACCTACTGCAGAACGTACGGCGATGTCCCAAGGGGGGAACTCCTCATCCACGAGGATAGCTCCGGGTTTTTGGAAATCGCGGTGAACCAGGGGAGTGCGAGGGAGGAAATGAGAGTCAGGGGTGGAGAAAGGCTTTACATCTTGCTGCCAAGTAGGGCATGAAGATGTGTTCGGGCGTATGTCGCTTTGGTAAAAGTTCTCAATTAATAGAAGGGGGGATTTGGGCGTGAAGAGGAGAGCCGTTTCGCTGTTAGTTGCAATTCTCGTTTTGCTACTCTTTGTGAGTGGAGCAACGTACGCGCAACCTGTGGTAATAGAGGACATCCTTGAAGGAGACCAGTCAATTACTACAGACACGCAACTCCTTGGCCTTGTTCGTGGCAGCGTTGTTGTGGAATCTGGCATAACTCTCCAGCTCGATGGAGTTGTGATGGGTAACCTTCTCCTGAAGCCAGGAGCAATACTCACTCTAAATGGAATCGTTTATGGCGACGTAACGCTTCAGGAGGGAGCAACCGCCACGATCAACGGCATCGTGGGAGGGAATGTCTACAACCAGAGTGGCCAATCTATCGAGGTAAACGGCATAGTAAAGGGAGAAATCCGTTGATCTGCCGTTAGGTTCCCTGTTAATCAATGATTAGAACAGGAAAGGATATTTGGGTGACGAAGCTCTCGCATCGCTGCAGGGGGAGCGAGGCGTTTTCACTCATCGAGGTTATTATAATTATAGCCATCGCTGGATTCGTGGTTAGCGCTATCGCTCTCCTTGCTCTGAGAATCAGTCTCATCAAATCCACCAATGAAAACCTGCTTACTGCCAGCACCCTGGCTGAGGACGTTATAGAACGTATTAGGGAGAAAAGCATCGATGGCTTCTCTACGTTGCAGACCATCATTGGTAATGATGCCGATCAAAAAGAGGTCTACTTTGATTCCAATGAGTTTGCCCAACTCTGCGGTTCGAGTGATATCCCCCCTGAAATCCTTGCAGCCCTTGATAAGCTACCTGACTCGGAAGAGCTCTCCTTCGTTCGCTTCGAGGTGATAGGTCGAAATCCTCTGAATGGCTCGATAGAGAAGCTGCGCGTGGCGGTAGTCATCAGATGGAGAGAAGCGGCGAGATCGACTGATAAAGAGCGTGAGTACATCTTAACTACCCAGATTTCCAGACTTGGTTTTGGGAAATTCCTGAAGTAGTAGCATTAAAGCTTGCCATTGGAGGTCGAGGGAGCAATTTTTGGCCTGTGTGGTCTACTTAGTCGAAGAAGGAAGGCAAGATATCCCACCTCAGGGGGCATTATGCTCCTTGAGGTGGTTATCACTGTTTTTATTATGGCCTTTATTCTGACTCTTCTCTACCAGTTCCTTGGTTCGATGAACAAAAGGGGCAGGGCTCAAATTGCGGACCAGGAAATCATAAACCGAATCAATCTATTCCTCAACGCCATTGCCAAGGATTTCAGAAGCGCAGGAGTGGTTGCCATCACCGTTAACGATAACTCCACAGAAGTGTACATCGAAACAACGGATGGAAGGCAAAACACCTATATCTTCAAAGACAACGAGATACTAAAAAACGATGTGCCAATCGTCCAGGGAATTACTGAATCAAAGGTTGAGTGTGAAAAATCCGTTTTTGGTGGAAAAAGAGCCTATACCAAGCTTACTGTAAAGCTCTCCACCCCAAGTGGCCGCTCTTACAGCGCATCGATTCTGCGGAGGAATCCACCAAAAGGGAACGAGTGGGAGGAAGAGTAAGACGTCTCTGGGGTGATTGTAATGGAAAAAAGAACCCGGCGTGACTCGGGATCAGTAATGGTTTTCATAATTGCCCTTGTTCTCATAGCAGCCGTAGTTCTTTTTGCTGGTACAACCCTGGTTGTCTCGAGCAACAGGGCAATCCATAAGGTTACGACCATAAAACAGGCGCACTACATAGCGGAGATGGGTATCGAAAAGATTGTGTCCGATCCATTTGTTATCCGCAATGCCCTGGCATATGGCGAACACGAAGAGAGTTCGGGATCCTCAATACCGCTTGAGAACAACAAGAGCGGAACGTATAGAGTCAAGGTTACATACAACTCCAACGAAAAAACAATTAGAATTGAATCAACCGGAGAAGTCAAGAATAACAACTCGGAAAAATTGGCTCAAAAAACGATTACCTGTACCTTCCGGTTGTCACAAGGGCCTTTCTACGACATTGTCCTCCAAAATGCTATCACCACCGCCGCCAACCTGACTTCTGGGAAAGTGTACATATATCTTGATGAGGGCGTGAACCAGCCGGCAAACGTGTACAGCGGTGCCGAAATTACGAACATACGTGGTGAGATCCCCGGCTCAGTGTTTGCCCAAGGTAGCGTGGTGGTTGATAATAAAACCGTTGTCATGGGGGATGTTATCGCCAGGGGTAGCATTACTCTCAACAACAGCTCCAAAATCGAAGGAAAAGTCATTTCCGCAGAAAGCTACGTCGATGTCAACAACAATGTGGTTGTCAATGGCGATATAGTTGCTTACGGTACTGATGACAAAGGGTACTCGGTATACTTGAACAATGCCACTGTGGGGGCAATATACACTTCCCAGGGCTCCTCTCAGGTGAAAACTAACAATTCTTCTTATACCTCTATAAACACGATCTCCTCTTCCTCCTACCCTCCAGTTTATGAGGTTCCACAGCAGAACCTGCCCACCATAACGGATGAGATTAGGGCAATGTGGATGGAAAAGGCGAGTGAAGGGGAAACATATGACAGCGGTCTCACCGTGAATAACGGCCAAACGCTTACCCTTGATGGTAACACCCTTATCGAGGGGGACCTGGTAGTGAAGCAAAACGCAACCTTAAATATCAAAGAAGGTGCAGTCATCTACGTTACCGGCCGCATTCTTATCGAGAACAATGCTTCCATTTGTGTTGAAGACACAAACGGGGACGAGAAGACCCTCTTTAGTACGTTAATCACAGAGGACTACTTTGACATCGCGAATAACGCCATACCTGAAGCCCTGTCTCTAGTTGCCTTAGGTCCCTCGACCTCTTATCTTAAGAACAACTCGGTGACAACTGGGCCCATCTTTGTCCCCAATGGAAACTTAGAGTTGAGCAACAACGCTGTTGTGTACGGCGGGGTCTTTGCTAAGTCCATCCCCAAAATTGGGAATAACATGGAAATATACTTCAACCCTTTCAATAATCTCAGTCTCCCACCCACAATTACCGACACCAAGAAGTTATTAGAGCTCCTCGAGTGGAGCGAAAGTTGAAGAAGAAGGTCCTTCCACCATCCTGTACCAACTACGGCCCTAATCCACAGCCACCTCGGAGAGGCTACCAAACACCTCACACAGCGCCAGGTAGCTCTTCACGAACACCGGGTACAGCCGGTCGTAGACTTCCTTTTCCTCTTCCCGCGGCAGGAACCGGTCCCTGATTTGCACGAGCTCCTCTGCCACCTCGATCCCCCGGTAGAGCCCTATCCCCACCCCGCCGCAGATTGCAGCTCCCAGGGAAGTCGCCTCCTCGAGGTACATGGGGCGGAGGACCTCAAGGCCGAAGACGTTGGCAAGCATTTCGGCAAAGAAGCTGCTCTTTGCTGCACCGCCGATGATGCGCATGTTTTCAATCGCAAGCCCCTCCTCCCGGAAGGCATCAAGAATAATCCGGAGGTTCAGGCTCACGCCCTCAAGGACTGCTCGGATGAGGTGGGCTTTCCTGTGCCTTGGGGTGAGGCCGAGGAACACCCCCCGGGCATGGGGGTTCCACCAGGGAGCCCGCTCACCCATGAGGTAGGGGAGAAAAAGGAGCCCCTCGCTTCCGGCGGGGACCTTCTGCGCCTCAAGGTCCATGAGGGCATAGGGGCTTACCCCGAGTTTCTTGGCCGTTTTCTTCTCCTCTCCGCAGAGGGCATCCCGACACCACTGGTACGAGCCTCCTGCGGCCTGCATGGTTCCGGTGGGCATGAAAAGCCCTGGGGCAAGGTGATGGAAGGTGAAGGTGCGCATTTTTGAATCGTAGAAGGGATGCCTCGAGGCCAGAGCAATCCAAGAGGAGGAGCCAAGGTAGTTATAGGCCTGTCCCTCCCGCACCACTCCTGCGCCACAGGCGGCACAGGCCCCGTCCCCTCCCCCGATGACAACCGGGGTTCCGGACAAAAGCCCGACTTCTTCTGCGGCTTTTTTCGTCACCTCTCCGACCACGGCAAAGGAGGGGAAAACCGGAGGGAGCTTCTCCTCATCGAGCCCAACCGCCGAGAGAATCTCCGAAGACCATTCTTCTCTGACAATGTCAAAGAGGTTCGTCCCTGAGGCGTCGGAGAAATCGGTGGCCCACTTCCCGGTGAGCCGAAAGACCACAAAGTCCTTGGCAAGGAGGAACTTATGGGCCCTCTTGTAGACTTCAGGGCGGTTATTCCGGAACCAGAGAATCTTGGCAAGGGAGTAGTTCGGGCTCAGGCGGTGCCCCGTAATCCGGTACATCTCTTCCTCGCCTACCCTTTCCCGGACCCACTCAACTTCCCTCACCCCGCGCCGGTCTGCCCAGATGATGATTCGGGCAAGGGGGTTGCCCCGCTCATCCACCGGGAGGGCCCCCATCATCTGCCCGGAGAAAGAGACGACCCCGATGTCCTCCTTTCTTACCCTTGCCTCCTCAAGGAGCTTTCGGGTTGAAGCCACAACCGCCCTCCAGTAGTCCTCAGGGTCCTGCTCGACAGAAAGGGCGTCAGGGTAGAAAGTCTCGTAGCCGAAGAAGCTACTTGCAAGGATTCTCCCCTCAGGGTCGAAAAGCGTGGCCTTGTTCCCGGTTGTCCCAAGATCATGGGCTATGATGAGCTTCCCCACCCTCTTTCTCTCCTTCCCCGGTGACTCTGATCCGCACGGTGGCGATGCGCTTCCCCCGCATGCGTTCCACCCGAATCTCGTACCCGTTGACGTGCACCGCCTCTCCCTCTTCGGGAACCTTTCCGAGAATCTCCATGACAAGGCCCCCCAGGGTCTCGGACTCTTCGCTTTCGGGAATCGCAACTCCCAAAGCCTCGTTCACCGCCCCTATGGGGAGTGAGGCGTCCACGAGGTACTCGTTGTCGCCGAGTTTCCGGTACGGTGGGGCTTCCCGATCGTGCTCGTCCCGAATCTCCCCCACGAGCTCCTCAAGGAGGTCCTCAATAGTCACAAGCCCTGCCGTTCCCCCGTACTCGTCAAGGACGATGGCCATGTGAATCCGCTGCTGCTGGAGCTCCCGCAGGAGTTCCACCACCTTTTTTGTAGCCGGGACAAAGTGGATGGGGCGGACGATTTCCCGCACCGGGCGATCCAGGTTCCCCTCCCGGAGGGCAGGGAGCATGTCCTTGATGTGGACGAACCCGATGATGTTGTCGATGTCCTCCCGGTACACTGGCAAACGCGAGAAGTGGCTCTTTAAGGAGAGCTCCAGAGCTTCCCTGAGGGTGGCGTTCTCTTCGATG
>JACIZN010000102.1:5102-6988 GCA_014359405.1 Candidatus Caldatribacterium sp. | reverse complement strand
AGCACTCATTGCAAATCTCTTTTGCCTTCCGGTGGCGAATAAGCTGAAGCTCCGGAGCGCCCAGGAAGTACTCCTCAAAGAAGTCATCATCGAGGGCATTCTCTCTATTCAGGCGGGGGACAATCCTCGCATTGTAGAGGAGAAGCTCAAGTCCTTCTTTGCTCCGGAAATTCGGGAACAATTCGAGCGGGAACGGGAAGGCCAGGAGCGGGTTATTCCTCTTCGGCAGACAAAGGAAGCGTGAGGTGAGTCCTGATGCCCAGAAAGCGCGAGGAAGAAGCTCCCCCTGGGGCACCTCTCTGGTCTTTGACCTATGGGGATTTCATGTCGCTTCTTCTGTGCTTTTTTGTGCTCCTTTTTGCCCTTTCCACCATTGACGTTGCTCGCTTTAAGGAAATCGTTTCCTCCATTCAAGGGGCCTTGGGAGTTCTTGAAGGAGGACCACGAGTTTTCCATCCCTCCGAAATCCCAGTTCCAAAGCCCCCATCTCAGCTCAGCCCCTCGGGGGTGGTGCAGCTCAAACTTGTTGGACTCATGAAGGAGATTGAACGCAAGCTCATCGAGCAGGCCCATCTCTCTCCGGAAAAGGTGAGCGTCAGGATTGATGAGCGGGGACTGGTGGTGACTTTCCTCGACAACGTCTTCTTCGATATTGGAAAAGCCAATCTCCGACCGGAGATGATTCCCGTCCTTGATGCCCTTGCCGAAGTCCTTAAGAAAATCCCCAACGCCGTCCGCATCGAGGGGCACACCTGTGACCTCCCGATCAACACGCCTCAATTCCCCTCGAACTGGGAGCTTTCTGCTGCCCGGGCAATTGCCGTCTTGCGGTACCTGGTGGAGAAGCAGGGTATTCCCCCGGAGCGGCTCATTGCGGTAGGATATGGAGAGTACCGGCCTCTTGTTCCAAACACCAGTGAAGAGAACCGGCGGAAGAACCGAAGGGTTGAAGTGGTTATTCTCCGAGAGGAATAGGAGGAGAGGATATGGCAAAAAGAAGTGAAGAAGTTGCCGAGGAAACAAAAGAAGCGAAAAAGGGATTTTCCCTGAAGAGCATCCTCCTTGTCCTTGTGCTTGCGATGGTGGGCTTCATGGGATATACCTTCTTAAAGCAGAGTGGCTTTTTGGCTTCCCGAGGGGAAGATGCTCCAAAGAAAGCGAGGGCTAAGGAACCCATCATCTACACCTTTGAGGGGAATTTCCTCGTGAACCTCGCGGACAAGGATAACCTTCGCTACCTCAAGGCGGTGATAAGTGTTGCCCTCTCGAATCAGAAAGCCAAAGACGAGCTCCGTAAAAAGAGCGTGGAGGTTCGGGACGCCATCATCATGATTCTCAGCGCCCAGACCTCAGAAGACCTTGCAACTCCGGAGGGCAAAGAACGCTTGAAGAGTCTCATTGCGGAGCGTATCAACGAAATGCTCACTGCGGGAGAAGTAGAAAAGGTGTTCTTCCTTGACTTTGTCATGCAGTAGGTGAGGTGTTCCATGGGCGAGATTCTCTCCCAGGAAGAAATAGATGCGCTGCTTCAGGCTTTGAGCTCTGGAGCTACCGAGGCAGAGAAGGTAAAGGAAGAGGCAAAACCCGAGGTTCGCCTCAAAGTTTACGACTTTCGCCGTCCGGAGAAGTTCTCGAAGGACCAAATCCGGACGTTCCACATGATTTTCTCCACCTTTGCCCGCCTTGGAGCAACGAATCTTGCAGGTTTTTTGCGGAGCCGCCTCCAGATTAACCTCGTTTCGGTGGACCAGCTCACCTACGACGAGTTCGTTCGTTCTGTGCCGAACCCCACGTTCGTCTGCGTTTTCTCCATCCCACCCCTTGAGGGACGATGTGTCCTTCAGGTGAGCCTTGATGTGGTGTTCTTGATGATTGATCGGCTCCTT
>JACIZN010000102.1:0-5089 GCA_014359405.1 Candidatus Caldatribacterium sp. | reverse complement strand
GGAATCTCCGTCCCCTCACGGAGATAGAAAACCGCGTCATGCTTGAAGTTGTCGAGCGGCTCATGAGCGCCTTCAAGGAGGCCTGGACGAACATTCACCAGGTGGACCCTCGAGTGGAGACTCTGGAGTCGAACTTAGAGTTCGTCCAGATTGTCTCAGGAAACGACATGGTGGTCCTCTTCTCCTTTGAGATTGAGATGGGAGAGCTAAGTGGGGTTATGACAATTTGCATTCCTTACATCGTGGTGGAACCGATAGCGCAGAAGCTCAGCGCCTCTTTGTGGTTTGCCTCTCGAAGGAGCCATGATGCGAAAGCCCAGGAGAACATCCGGTACTGGATTGAGCGGGTGAAGCTTCCGGTGTGGGTGAAGCTTGGAGAAGCTCACCTCCGTCTTCGGGATCTCTTAGCCCTTGAGGTGGGGGATGTGCTCGTCCTTGAACGGAGGGTTGAAGACCCTCTTGAGATTTACGTGGGGAAGCGGGTGAAGATGCGGGGAGTGCCGGGGCGGAGCGGCCGACGTTTGGCCGTAAAGGTTACGGAGTACGTTGAGGAGGAAGGGGTATGAAAGAGGAAATTTTGCGCCTTGAAGAGCGGGACGTTATCGGGGAACTGGGGAATATCTCCATGGGGTCGGCTGCCACGGCCCTCAGTGGTCTTCTGGGCAAAAGGGTGGAAATTACCGTTCCCCAGGTTGAGGTCGTTGCGAAGGAAAAGGTTCCTGAGCTTTTTCCAGAACGCCATCTCTTGGTCCGGGTAGTGTACCAGGAGGGGCTCCAGGGTGAGAACGTCCTCTTTGTGAAGGAAGAGGATGCCAAAGTTATGGTTAACCTCATGATGGGTGGGGATGGGAAGAGTGGGCTTCCGGAGGAACTTGGGGAGCTTGAGGTGAGCGCAATTTCGGAAGCCATGAACCAGATGATGGGTTCTGCCTGCACGGCGATGTCCGATTTCCTGGGCCGGAGAATCAATATCTCCCCTCCTGAAACCATCTGGCAGGACGCAGAGGCTGTTGAGCGGACCTGGCTTGAGGAGCAGAAGGAGCCCTTTTTCGTCGTTGTCCATTTCCGCCTGGGGATTGAGGACGTCATCGACAGCACCATGCTCCAGATTATCCCTCTCTCCTTTGCCCGGGAGATAGCAAACTTCCTCCTCCCGAAAGAGGAGCCGGTTTCTGTTTCTTCGGAGAAGTCGCAATTTCAGGAAGAGCCGAAGAGAGAGGAAAAGGAGGAGAAGGCAAAAGTCAAAGCGCAGCCGGTGGAGTTTGCAGAATTCAAGAGAAAGAGCGAACCTCAGGGGCGGGGGAATCTCGAGCTCCTCTTTGACGTTACCCTTCCTCTCGTTGTGGAGCTTGGGAGAACCAGGCTTTCGGTGCGGGAGATTCTCGACCTGGGGCCCGGGTCGATTATTGAGCTTGATAAGCTCGCCGGCGAGCCGGTTGACCTCTACGTGAACGACGTCCTCTTTGCCCGGGGAGAGGTTGTGGTTATCGAGGAGAACTTCGGAATCCGGATTACGGAAATTGTGAGCCCTGAAGAGCGGATGCGGAGCATTCGGGAGACACGGATATGATGGAGGTTACCCCTCCTCCCACCTGGACAGAGGGTGTGAGCATTCTTCGCTTCTTCTTGGCTTTCCTTGTGGTGGCAGGGATTCTCTGGGGGACATCGTATCTTTTGCGCCGGTACTCGGGAGGGGCCATTCGCTTTGCCGCATCCCGTTACATGCGGCTTCTTGATGCTTTACCGGTTCGGGGAAACCTCACACTGTACCTCGTTGAGGTGGGGAAACGGGTGATTGTTCTTGCCCATTCAGGAAATGTCGTCCGGGAGGTTGCCGAGCTCGATGTGGAAGATCTCGTGGAACAGCCCAAGGAAGAGGGATTTTCCGGATACCTTGAGCGAATCTTCCGGAAGCCGCCGCCGAAAAGTTAAAGTCTGGGTTGCTGTCCTCTGCGGAGTCCTTCTCTTTGTGGGGCTCTCCCGGGGATGGGCTCAGGAGATTCAGTTTCCGGTGTTCCCTCGAATCACCATTGAGCCCCCAGGGGAAGGAACACCCCAGGACTTTGCCCTATCCCTCCAGATTCTCCTTCTTCTTACCGTTTTGAGCCTTGCTCCGGCTTTCCTTGTCATGGTGACTTCCTTTACCCGAATCGTGGTTGTTCTGGGCTTTGTGCGGAATGCCCTGGGTTCCCAGCAGATTCCTCCAACTCCGGTGCTCGTCGGCCTTGCCCTTTTCCTCACCATTTTCGTCATGGCACCGACCTTTTCCCGGATTCAGAGCGAAGCTCTTACCCCCTACTTTGAAGGGAAAATCTCCCAGAGGGAAGCCTTAGAACGGGGCATTGGGGTTTTACGGGAGTTCATGTTTCGGCAAACGGAAGAGAAAGACCTTGCCCTCATGGTGTCCCTTTCCGGATTGCCCCGTCCGGAAAACCAAGACGACATCCCAACGCATGTTCTTATCCCTGCCTTCATCGTGAGTGAGCTCAAAGCCGCCTTCACCATGGGTTTCCTCATCTACGTTCCCTTCCTCATCATCGACATGGTGGTGGCAAGTATCCTCATGTCCATGGGAATGATGATGCTCCCACCGGTTCTCATTTCCCTTCCTTTCAAGATTCTCCTCTTTGTCCTTGTTGACGGTTGGGCACTCATCACCCGGGGACTTGTGCTGAGCTTTCGGTGAGGCCTATGACCGAAGAACTCGTTTTCACCATTGGGAATGAAGCGCTCCTTGTGGTGCTCAAGATAGCCCTTCCTGTCCTTGGGGTGGCTCTCCTTGTGGGAATTCTCGTGAGCATCTTCCAGGCGGTAACCCAGATTCACGAGCTCACCCTGACTTTCGTGCCCAAAATCCTCGCGGTCCTTGTCATCGGGGCGCTCCTTGGTCCCTGGATGGCCCGCACCCTCCTTGACTTTGCCCGGGAGCTCTTCTGGAACCTTCCTGCCCTCTTTCGGTGAAGGGAGATGTTCGTTTCCTTCAGCGATTTCTTCCTTTTCATCCTTCTTATGATGCGTGCTCTGGGGCTTTTCCTCGTTGCCCCGATTTTCCAGAGCCGTCTCATCCCCCCTCAGGTGAAGATTGGCTTCTCTGCACTCCTTGCCCTCCTTTGCCTTCCCCTGGTGCGGGAAGGAGCGCCGGTTTTCTCCTCGGTTTCCTGGGCGTACCTTGTGGCTCTTTTCAGGGAAATGCTCTTCGGCATCACCTTCGGCATTGTCGCCAACCTCGTCTTTTCGTCCATTCAGATTGCGGGAGAGATCATCGACTTCCAGATGGGCTTTAGCTACGTGAACGTCGTGGACCCTCTCTCAGGTCTTGGGGCTTCGGTAATGGGGCAGTTCTACCTCCTCCTTGCCACCATGTACTACCTTGGGATTGGGGGATACCGTTTGACGATTGAGGGGTTCGTGCGGTCGTTTACCCTTGTCCCTCCCGGGGGATTTGTTGTTCGGACGGACCTTGCGCCTTCTTTCGTGCGTCTTGTGGGGGAAGTGATGCTCCTTGCCCTGCGCCTTGGAGCTCCGATTATCGTTGCCCTTTTCCTTGCCAATCTCACCCTTGCCATTCTCTCCCGAGCCATTCCTCAAATGAACGTTTTCATCGTCGGCCTTCCCCTCAACGTGGGCATTGGCTTTTTCATTGCCCTTGCGACACTTCCTTACCTTCTTCCCCTCTTTGAGGGCGTTGTGGAGCTCTTTATCCGGAGCTTCTTCCACTTCCTCCGGGGTCCTTAAACCTGGCAAGATTTTTTATCAAGGAAACTTGGGGGAGTGGTGATGCCGGCACAGGAAAAGACCGAAGCCCCGACGCCAAGGCGCCGGGAGGAGCTCCGCAGGAAAGGACAGGTTCCGATAAGTGTGGATTTTGCGAGCGGTTTCCACTTTCTCGCCCTCTTTCTCGTTCTTTCCGCACTTTTGCCCTCTTTTGCTTTGAGGCTTCAGGAGTGCTTCTTTGTCCTCTGGACCGAGAAGATTCCTGCTTCTCCTGATTACTCCTGGGTGAATCATATCCTCCGCCTTGGGGGTTCGTACTTTCTCCGGGCCGTGGCGCCTTTCGTGGGGGTGGCGCTCCTTCTGGGGCTTTTCCTTGGCTTTATGCAGACAGGGTTTGTGTTCTCCTTTGAGCGGTTGCGTCCTCGCTTTGAGGTGGTGAACCCCATCCAGGGCATGGTGCGCCTTTTTTCCCTTCGCACCGCAGTGGAGTTCCTCAAAGTCTCTCTCAAGACCTTCCTTGGGGTTCTCCTGGCCTATGCGGTCCTTCGGGGGTCACTTCCTCTTTTTGGGGACCTCCTCAACATGGAGCTTGGGGAAGCCCTCAAAGTAGCAGGGGGGCTGACACGCAAGCTCGGGCTTTACCTTGGGGGTCTCTTCCTGGGGGTGGGGTTTTTCGACCTCTTCTACCAGCGCTTCGAGTACGAGCGGAACATCCGTATGACCCGTGAGGAGCTCAAGGAGGAGTACCGACGGACTGAAGGTGACCCCCTCGTGAAATCCCGCCTTCGGGCCCGCCAGAGGGAGCTCGCCCGCCGGAGGATGATGCAGGAGGTCCCCAAGGCTCAAGTCGTGGTGACAAACCCGGTGCATGTAGCCTGTGCCTTGCGGTACGAGCGGGGGAAAATGCGCGCCCCGGTGCTTGTGGCCAAAGGCAAAAGGCTCCTTGCGGAGAAAATCAAAGCCGTTGCCCGGGAACATGGGGTTCCCATTGTGGAGAATAGAGAAGTGGCCTGGGACCTCTACCGCTTCTGCGAAATTGGCCAGGAGATTCCCCAGTTCCTCTACCGGGCGGTGGCTGAGATTCTCGCCTTTGTGTACCGCCTGCAGGCGGAGAGAGGGAGGAAATTATGAGGGAAGCTTTGGGACGAGTGCTTGAGCGGGGTGCACGATCGAGTGACTTCCTCTTTGCTTTCCTTTTCATTCTCATCGTTCTCATGATGGTGGTTCCCCTCCCCCCGGCTCTGGTCGATTTCCTCCTGAGCTGCAACATCACCCTCTCGGTTATGACCCTCCTTGTGACGACCTACATCACGAACCCCCTGCAGTTTTCAGTTTTTCCGTCTCTTCTCCTTTTTGCCACCCTCTTTCGTCTTGC
>JACIZN010000101.1 GCA_014359405.1 Candidatus Caldatribacterium sp. | reverse complement strand
CGAAGAGATTATGGAGGAGTGTTACCGAAGAAAAGGTAGAGAAGAATGCTGTTAGTCCGAAAGGAAGGAGGAACTCCTCTGAGAAATCCCTATTTTCCTCATCTTTTCTCGCCCATTGAAATTGGAAACTTCGTCGTTCCAAACCGTATCGTCCACGTCCCCACCGATATCAGCTCAGCTAACGCTGATGGATCGGTGAACGAGCGGGTCATACGTTACCATGAGGAAATCGCCAAAGGTGGTTGCGGATTCATCATCGTTGGAGCTACAACACCCGATAAGGCCACAGGAAGACCGACGGTAACTTGCCTTGCAGCTGATGAAGATCCCATGATACCTGGTCTTGCGCGTCTTGCCGAAGCTATGCACCGGTACGGCGCACGGTGCGCAGTACAGATTCAGCACCCCGGAAGACAGGCAGCCTGGCCGAGAAAAGACCTCTTTTCTGCAACGGACATGGTGGTTTCGCTTCCAGGATCTGCGGGACACGAAATCGTCTACGCTGAGGAGGTCGCAAAGAAAGGGAAGTCCGTGCGGGCCATGACCGTGGAGGAAATCTATGATCTCATCGAGAAGTTTGCCGAAGCTGCGTGGCGTGTCCAGCAGGCAGGTTTTGATGCTGTTGAGCTCCATGGTGCCCATGGATACCTCATTGCCCAGTTCATGAGTCCGTACATCAACCGGAGGAATGACCGCTTTGGAGGAAGCTCCATCAATAGAATGCGCTTCGTCCTTGAAATCATCGACCGTATTAAACGGAAGTGCGGAAAGAACTTCCCCATCGGCATTCGGTACTCGGGAGAAGAATGGATTGAGGGAGGAAGAACGCTTGATGAAAGCATAAAGATAGCGAAACTCATGGAAGAGAGCGGTGTTGCCTTCCTGGACATCAGCGCCGGAACCTTTGAAGTCCCCGGACCTACCATGGACCCCATGTACTACCCCCAGGGATGGAACACCTATGCGGCAGAGGAAATCAAAAAGCACGTGAAAATCCCGGTCATCACGAGCCACACCCTCCGGGATCCGGAGTACTGTGAGCGGATTCTTGCCGAAGGAAGGGTCGATATGGTCGGCCTCTCGAGGCAGCTCATTGCTGACCCCTACTGGGCTAATAAAGCCAAAGAGGGAAGAGTCAAGGAGATTCGCAAATGCATCTCTTGCCTTGTAGGATGCTGGCAGGAATCCCTCATGATCAAGAGAGAATGCCGGTGTACCGTTAATCCCGCCATGGGGGATGAGCGATTTATCAACCTTCCGAAAACCAAAAAGCCCCTTCGCGTGGCCATAGTCGGGGGAGGTCCAGGGGGCCTCGAAGCAGCACGAATTGCCACTTTGCGGGGACATGAAGTCACTGTTTTCGAAAAAACGGGAAAACTCGGAGGAACCATTCTCTTCTGCTGCACCGTTCCAGGGAAAACGAAGATGCGCTGGTACGCCGACTGGCTCCGGGAACAGATTGCCCAGCTTGGGGTAACGGTACGCTTGCGAACCGAACCCACTCTTGAGGACCTCAAATCTTTTGATGTTGCGCTCATTGCCACAGGAAGCAAAGTCTTCCGACCCGATATTCCCGGTATTGACCTGCCCTTTGTCGTTTCCTTTGAGGAGGTCCTCCGGTGCAAGGCGAAGGGGTGTACGTACTATCCAGGGGATAGACCAAAACCCTTTGAGTGTGGAGAAACGGTGCTCATCTGGGGAGACCACTTCGCGGCCGCAGATACCGCCGAAAAGCTCGGGTTCGAAGGGAAAAAGGTGTACATTGTAACGGAGAATCGGGAATTTGCCTCCTGGATGGAACCAATTCACCGTGACGTTATGATGAAGCGCTTTGCAGGTGGAAATGGTGAAGCCTTAACACTTCGCCCCTACCGGTACCCAGTAACCCTCTTTACGGAAACGACGGTTCTTGAAATTCGCGAAGGAGGAGAGGTTGTCCTCCAAAACAGTGAGTTCAAGAGAATGACAGTACGGGTGGATAACGTCGTCCTGGCGAAAGTCACTTCCAACGACACACTCTACGAAACACTTCTCAATGAAGGACTCCTCGTAGCAAAGTTAGGAGACGCCCAAAAGATAAGGAACCTTCGAGGAGCAGTTACCGACGGAGCAAACATGGGTCTTGTCCTTGAAGAAGACGTCGTGCTCAACGGTAATCTCGCCCTTGCGGCTTCCCTTCCCACAGAGGTACGAAAAAGGTAAACGAAGGAGGCACCCCCTGAGGGGAATGGTGTATACTTAGGGCAAAGCGCAAGGCAGGAGGATTGAGGAATGCCTGAGATTCTTGAAGAGAGCGGTATTCCCCTGTACCAGCAGCTCAAAAATATTTTGAAAGGCCAGATCCTCAGCGGGGTGCTCAAGCCAGGAGATCGTATTCCCCCGGAAACGGAACTCTGTGCCAAGTACGGTGTGAGCAGAATCACGGTTCGACAGGCCATTCATAGCCTCGTAGAGGAGGGATTTCTCTACCGGAAGCAAGGGAAGGGGACTTTTGTCACCTCCCCCAAACTCCGCAGGCGCCTTCCAAAACTCTACAGTTTCACAGAGGATATGCTGGAACTTGGGCTCACCCCGAGTTCCCGGGTGCTAACCTGCGAGGTCGTGACGGCGGATGAGAAAATGCGGGAAACCCTTCGTCTCCCCCCTCGGGAAGACAAGGTCAATCGCATCGTCCGTGTCCGCTGCGCGAATAACGAACCCATTCTCCTTGAGACAACCGTTATACCTGTGTACCTCTGTCCGGGACTCGTAAACGAAGACTTAGAGCGAGGGTCACTCTACGCCGTGCTTCGGGATAAGTATGGGCTCATTCTCGACCACGCCTATGAGACATACGAGGTCGGAAAGGTTCGCAAAGACGAGGCTCAATACCTCGAGTGCCGGGTGGGATTACCCGCTTTTGTCATTGAACGGGTCGCGTACCTCAGGAACGAGATACCTGTGGAGTGGACGAAGTCTGTTGCTCGAGGAGACAGAATCCGCTTCACGGTGCTCCTTGTGGCCGACCAGGCACAGATCCGCCGGGAAGTTGAAGTTTAGGGGGTAGGAAAGGATGGTGGCAAAAGCATTATTTCTGGGAATTGACCTTGGGGGAACGAATACAAAGATTGCCCTCGTGGACAAGGATGGAGCTGTTCTTGAACGAAGTGTCATCCCCACGAGGGCCATGCGGAGTGCAGAAGAGGTCCTTGATGATATTGCTCGTGAGGCTCTGCAGCTTCGCCAAAGGTTCGAAGCCCGGGGATTCAAGGTCTGGGCAGCAGGAATCGGCATACCGGGGCTCATTGACTGGAAGACTGGAGTGGGCATTCTCCTCCCAAACTTTCCCGGAAAATGGCATGGTGTCCCGGTGAAGGAATGGCTCGAGAAGCGCCTCGGCATTCCAGTTGCCGTGATTAATGACGTCCGAGCAATTACCCTCGCCGAGAAACGCTTTGGTGCCGGAAAAGAAGTGAGCAGCATGGTCATGGTCGCCATCGGCACAGGCATTGGTGGAGGAGTCATTATCGATGGTGAGCTCTACATTGGGAAAGACGGAAGCGCAGGCGAATTCGGTCACATCACTGTAGAACCAAACGGGGTGCGTTGTGGGTGCGGGAATCGTGGCTGCCTTGAAGCGTATGCCTCCGGTCCTGCCATGGTTGCCCAGGCCCTGCGGGCTCTCGTGCAGCAAAACGACACCCTCATTCGGGATCTCGTTGGCGATGATTTAGCGCGGGTGACTCCAAAGATTATCGCCGAAGCTGCTCAAAAAGGTGATAGCGTCGCTCTTGAAATCATCGAGCGAAGCGGCGCCTATATCGGACAAGCGCTCTCATGCATCTGCGTCGTGGTGAATCCGGAAATGATTGTCATTGGCGGGGGTGTTGCCCAGGCGGGAGAACTCCTTTTTGAGAGCATCCGAAAGGGACTGCGGGAGCGACTCTTCATGGTTCCCGTGGATACCATTCAGTTTGTTCCTGCGCAACTTGGTCTTGATGCGGGTGTTATCGGAACGGCAACATGGGCAAAAGAGCGCCTCGAAAAGGGGGTCATAGGGTGAAGAAGGTCGTACAAGTTGGGATTATTGGAGCTGGGTTCATCGGTCCTGCTCATGCGGAAGCAGCGCGGAGGACTTTTCTTGCGGAGGTTGTCGCCATAGCCGATGTGAACGAGGATGTTGCGCGTCGTAAGGCTCAAGATCTCGGGGTACCACACTTTTTCGGAGACTGGCGGGACCTCATCAGAAGTGATGCAGTTGAGGTTGTCCACATTTGCACTCCGAATTACCTCCATTACCCAATGGCAAAAGAGGCTCTTCTGGCAGGAAAACATGTCATCTGCGAGAAACCTTTGGCCATGAACCGGAGGGAAGCCGAAGAGCTCGTAGAACTCGCAGAAAAAACGAGAAAGGTCCATGCCGTTCACTTCAATGTCCGGTTCTATCCTCTGGTGCGGGAGGCTCGAGAGCTTGTGCACCAGGGACAGGTGGGGAAGATTTTCGCCATCCACGGCTCGTATCTTCAGGACTGGCTTTTCTACGAAACGGATTACAACTGGCGCCTTGAGCCTGAGCTCAGTGGTCCCTCGAGGGCCGTAGCGGACATTGGCTCTCACTGGCTCGACCTTGTGGAGTTCATTTCCGGCCAAAGAGTTGTGGAGGTCTTCGCTGATTTTGCCACTTTCCACAAAGTGCGGAAGAAACCCCTGAAACCTGTGGAGACATATGCGGGAAAGATTTTGAAACCCGAAGACTACGAGGATGTCCCTATCAATACCGAAGACTATGCCAGTGTTCTCTTACATTTTGACCGCGGTGCTTTTGGGGTTATGACCGTCAACCAGGTAGCGGCAGGAAGGAAAAACCGGATTACCTATGAAATTGACGGTTCTTCCTGTGCGCTCTTTTGGGATTCCGAACATCCCAACGACCTGTGGATTGGAAGGCGTGACAGGGCAAATGAAATCCTCATGAAGGATCCCTCTCTCGTGAGCGAGGCAACGCGTCGCATCATCTCTTTCCCAGGAGGCCACAATGAGGGATTCCCAGATACCTCGAAGCACTTCTTCCGGGAAGTGTACTCTGCCATCCTTGAGTCAAGACCAAAAGAAGAATGGAACTTCCCCACTTTTGTCGATGGATTGAGAGAGGTCGTGCTGTGCGAGGCCATCCTTGAGAGTGCCCGCCGAAAGACGTGGGTTCAAGTCCGATAGGAGGGAGAAAGAATGAAACTCGGATTCATGACCGCTTGCCTTCCAGAGATGAGTCTTGAGGAACTCGTGGCATGGGCGAGCAAGAACGGCTTCCAAATGCTTGAGGTGGCCTGCTGGCCGAAAGTTTACGAGAAGCGCCGGTACGCAGGAACGCAGCACATCGACGTGGAGAACCTCACAGAGGAGGAAGCGGCTCGCATTCGGGAGCTCTTTGCCCGGCATAACCTTGAAATCTCTTCCTTAGGGTACTATCCAAATAACCTCGATCCCAACTTAGAGAACCGCCGCTTCTACCATGAGCACCTCAAGAAAGTCATCAAGGCAGCACAGATGCTTGGAGTTCCTGTGGTGGGAACCTTTGTGGGGCGAGACCCCAAAATGAACGTAGAAGAGGCTTTAAGCGAGTTCTCTCGGGTTTTCCCGGACCTTGTGAAATTTGCCGAGGACCACGGGGTAAAACTCGCCATCGAGAACTGTCCTATGCTCTACACGATTGACCGGTGGCCAGGGGGGACAAATCTTGCCACTACTCCCGCCATCTGGGAGCGAATGTTTGAAATCATTCCCTCTCCGTACTTTGGCTTGAATCTTGATCCCTCACACCTCATCTGGCAGCAGATCGACTACGTTCGGGCAGTCCACGACTTCAAGGAAAAAATCTTCCACGTCCATGCCAAAGACACCAAAATTCTCTGGGATAAGCTGTATGAGGTGGGTATCTTTGGCTTTGGGTGGTATGTGGACAAGGTGGCCGGTACAGGCGATATCGATTGGTCTGCTTTTCTTACCGCTCTTCATGAGGTTGGATACGACTACGTTGTGAGCATAGAGCATGAGGACAGGAGTTTCGAGAGGGACACGGCGAGTAAACTCCGGGGTATTCTCCTTGCAAAGCAGCTCATTGGTCCCTACATAGTGTGAGAGAGGGAACAGACATACCTCCTTAGGGAACCCTCTAAAAGGGGGTTCCCTTCTTTCTACAATTCTCCTATAGAGTTTTTCACGCAGGCTGCGGTGACCAAGGTAGGCGGGAGAACTCGTCTTAGAAGAAGAACAGGAGAGAGAAACCTCTCGCCTGCGCAAGAAGCAATACGAGTGAGAATAAAAACCGTTTGCCCCTTTGGGTCCTCTTTCCACTTCGAAGTCCCTGAGGGCAATCTTTCTCGGCGAAGTCTGCCAAGATCCGTGGATCCTTGAAAAAGGAGTCAAGCCTTGCTTAGAAGTGTCAGATCTGGGGATGTTCCAAAAATAGGGCAACAGGGTCTTGAAACAAAAGCAGGGGAGATGGTAAAACCTCCCCTGCCATGAGGAAGATGAGTGTTGAGGAAATCGTAAGGCTTGTCGGGTTCTTCTACGGGAAGATTGTACCACACCTCCCAAAACCTTCCACTCGAAGGGGGAGACCTCGGAAATTCTCTGACCAAGAGATTCTCTCTCTCCTCCTCGTGAAGGAGATGTACGCCCTCTCCTTCAGGGAAGTTCTCTCCCTCTTCAGGAGTTTTTCTACGGAGGTACCATCCCTCAATGACTTCCACTACCGGGCAAGGAGGCTCAAAGAGGCGGTGCAGCTCCTCATAAGGTGCATCCACGACAGCCTGCAGGAGGAGGTCAAGACAGTCATCGTAGATGGAACAGGTATTGGGTACAAGAGGAAGACCTACCTCAACTGGCTCCATAGTGTCTCGTTTATTGTGTCCGGCCAGCATTGTAGCTCCCCGTCTCGATTTCCGCAAATCCCCTGAGCTTTCGCGCTCCCCAGGCCTCGTCCAGATAACTCAAAACCAGGTACAAAAGCTTT
>JACIZN010000100.1 GCA_014359405.1 Candidatus Caldatribacterium sp. | reverse complement strand
TCTTTTTGGAGAAAGGAGTTCCTCTTTCTCGCATAGAGATTCTCCGGAGGTTTCTCTCCCACTTCCTTGCCGCTTACAGGCGATGGAAAAGGGACGGAGATTTCTCTCCCTGGGTTGAGGAGTACAACCGGCGTTTCGCCCTTCTGGGGCGTCCGGTAGCCGTTGGCGGGGGGAAAGAGCCGGTTACCGGGATAGCCTTAGGAGTCGACGAACACGGAGCCCTTCGGATTCGCGAAGGCGGAAGAGAACGGACGATCACCTGGGGAGAAATCGAGTGAGCGCGGTTCTCCTACTCCTTAAGTATCTCTGCCGCGATTGCTGAGAGCGCCTCGTTCTCGTATTCCTCGATGGTACCTTCGTCACAACGTCTTGCAAGTTCTGGATCTTGTGGAAGGCTTCCAAGGAAAGGAAGGGAGAGCTGGGCGGCAACCAGAGACCCCTTTTCCTTGCCGAAGAGGGCGATTTTCCCCTTACAGTGGGGGCAGATAATGTAGCTCATGTTTTCCAAAATACCCACGATGGGTTTCTTTAGCTCTTCTACCATGTGGATGGCTTTTCGAACCACAAGGAGAGCTAAGTCCTGGGGTGAGGAGACAATAACCACCCCCGTCAGGGGTATAGTCTGCAGAATAGTCAAGGGTATGTCTCCTGTGCCTGGAGGTAGATCGAGAACGAGAATTTCTGGGTCGCTCCAGATGGTCTCCTCCCACAGTTCCTGTATGGCCTTGCTGAGGAGCGGACCACGCCAGATAACCGGCTGATCCGGCTCTTCAAGGAGGAGGTTGAGAGACATCACCTCTATGTTCAGGATTCTGGTTCTCACCGGGAAAATGCCTGGATTGAGTACCTCCGGTCTTTCCTTCTCCACACCAAACATGGTTGGAATGCTCGGTCCGGTAAGGTCGGTATCCATGATACCGACCCTTTTTCCTCTTCGGGCAAACTCACAGGCCAAGAGGGCTGAAACCGTGCTCTTTCCTACTCCACCCTTACCACTCATTACGGCAAAAATCTTCCCGATGCGGCTGTAACGGCTCATGGTCTTCCTCCTACCAGGAAAGTTGCGTTCCTACCCCGCAAGGGATGTATCCATCCGCCCACAGGGAACGGGCAAGTTCTATGGCAAAAAAGCCTGTACAATGGGTGGGGGCTATCACTTCCACTCCTTGGGCTTTCATGGTTTTAAGGGTCTTTTCAATTTCTTCCTCTCGAGCAAAGGAAAGGTGAAGGCCCCCGAGGAAACCCGAAACCCTCTTGCCCAGGGATTGGGCCCTTTCGAGCATGGCGACCGGTCCTGGATGGCAGCATCCCCCAAGGAGGAGCACCCCTCTTCTTCCTGCAACAAAAAGCCCCTGTTCCGGCACCGGTCCCTGGACCTCGCCGGTGGTTGATACGGAGTCTGTGATTTGCCGAGGATTTTCAGCCTCGACCACCTTTGCCCCCATTTTCCAGATGCGCTCCTTGGTTTCTTCAGAAAAGGAGGGGAGGATGTAGACGGTCACTTTAGGATTACAAGAGAGAAAGTGCCAGAGCCCTCCGATGTGATCGTAGTGTTCATGGGAAATGACTACAGAAGAGATGGAACAGGGGTCGATTCCCAAAAGCTCCATGTTTTTGAAGAGGAGGGGACCGCTCTCGCCAGTATCAAAAAGGACCCGCTCTTTTTCCTCCACAAGGCAGGAAAAGCCATGGGAGGCAAGAAGGTACGAAGAGAGCGCAGCGTTGTCGTAGAGCACGGTAAGTCTTGCCAAGGGTTACCTCCCTACTGCATGGGTTTTTCCTTCTTGTAGCAGCATGGCGTGGCCTTATCAGAAGTGGCGAATTCCTCGAGCCGTCCCTCAGAGAATGCGCTGATGGCATCTTTTAAGGTCTTACCATCGGTGAAGAAGACAGGGATACCGGCGCCTTTGAAACGCTCGAGCGCCTTTCTGCCCATTCCTCGGGTAATGATGGCATGGGGACGAAGCTCAAAGACCCAATCGTGGGTGTGGCTACCACCACCAAAGTGCTCCCCCTGGTTGGGGAGGAATTCTACCTGGAGGATTCCCCCGTCCTCGTTGAGTGTAACAACTGCAAAGTGTGGGGAGCGTCCGAAGTGCTCAGAGACGCAGGACGCCATGTCTTTTGGTTCTTCAACCGGAACCACAACCCGCTTTTCCATCAATTCTGCACCTCCCTTTGGCTTTGGGGCTTTGGGCTTTCTCAGCCCAAAGCCCTGAGAGAACTAACTCTGGGTTTCCTTTTTCCTGAGTTCTTCGAGCTCCTGGATTCTCTTCTCAAGCTGGGCCTTTTCCTCTTGGAGAGCTCTGAGCTCTGCCTCGATGTCTCCGGCGAAGAAAGGGGCTCTCCAGAACGCCGATGCATGAACGATTCTTCCGTAGGGATCCATGAAGAACGCGTGTGGCCCTGTGCCGCAGCGACATGGTCCGATGTAGCGGTATCCACTTGGGGTAGCTTTAGCCCAGCTCCCTCGCCAGAACCCTCTCCATCCGTACATGGGACTCACCTCCTCTTCTCTTCCCACCCCCATCGACACCGGCATCGGTGCGGGGGCAGGGGGATTTCCTCGTGGTACACAGGTCCTCCCTCAATCCGAAGAGTTTTCCCCAGGACAAGTGCTTCTGCAACCTTTCGACGGGCAGCCTCAAGAATTCGGCCAAAGGTCGGACGGGATATCCCCATCCTTTGCGCCGCCTCTTCCTGGTAGAGACCTTCAAGATCCGAGAGCCGGATTGCTTCAAGCTCGTCAAGAGTGAGAACGACCTCTTCGGGATTCTCTGAAACCCCTCCCGGGTAGAAGCACCATACTCTCGGAAACCAGCCGATTCTTCTTGGACAATGTGGTCGCGGCATATCTGTCACCATCCCTATTATAAGCATATGCTCATAATTGTCAAGGGGAATAAGGTTGTGTTCGGAGGGTTCTCCTCCCTTAGAGAGGAGGGGGAGAATGGTTGCGAAGGCCACGAATCTAATTCTCGTTTTGGTCCTTGTCCTTTTTGCTCTCGGCCTTTTTGGGGCAGCGCGCTGGAGCAGGGAGGTGGTGGCGGAAAAGTTCGTCCTTGTCGATAGCCAGGGGAACCCTAAAGCAGTGCTCTTTTCTGGACCTCAAGGTCCGGTGCTTGCCTTTCTGGGAGAAAACGGAAGGATGCGCATCGTCCTCGTTTCGGGAGAAGACGTTGCAGGAATCACTCTCTGCGACAGCAAAGGAGCTCCCCGAATGGGCATTGCGCTTGTAGAGAATATTGCGGGAATCGCCTTTGGGGACCCGAAGGGGACTCTTCGGATGGGGATGGCCTTAACCGAGAAAGACCCGGTCATAGGTTTCTACGACTCCCAGGGAAACCTCATCCGCCAGCTCCCTTAAGAGGTTAGCGGCTTTTGGAAACTCGGGGACAGGTTTTTGAGGCCCGTCTTTTTGCCCTTCCTTTTTCGTTAACTTGAATTATAATTGTTGTTAACGAAAAAGGAGAGGAGGAATGCTATGCGCCTTTCGCCTTCTTCTCTCACTCGGATTGCACTCTTTGCTGCTTTTTGCGTTGTTGCTGCGGTGGCCTTTCGGTTTGGCTCAAGCATTGTTCCTTTCAGTCTCGTTCCCTTTGTGGTCTTCCTGGCAGGATTTCTGCTCACTCCGAGAGAGGCCTTCTTGAGTATGCTCCTTTACGTTCTCCTTGGACTTGCCGGGCTTCCCGTTTTTGCCACTCCCCCTTTTGGAGGACCCCTCTACGTCCTCCGACCCACCTTCGGTTTCCTCCTTGGATTCATTATCGCCGCTCCCTGTACGGCGCTTCTTTCCCGCAGGAAAAACCCGGGAAGGATTCTCGGAGCTGTCCTTTTAGGCGTGGTGACCCTCTATGGTCCGGGAATCCTCTACTTCTTCTTGGCCATGAACGTCTTTCTGGGGAAACCTGTGGGTCTTGGGGATACTCTAAGAATCGCCGTTTTTCCTTTCATTGGTCCAGATTTCGTCAAGGCCTTTCTCGCCTATTTCCTTGCCCGTCAGGTTCTACCCCGGATAAGAAAGAGCCCTCATTGTGGCTGACTCTCCGGGAATATGGAACACCCTCCCTGGTCTTTCGGTATAAGCCTATCTGAGAGGGGGCCAGTACCACGCCTGAAGTCGGGAGTCCCGCTGTTGATTTCACCTTAAAGGACCAGCACGGCAAGGAACAGAAGCTCAGCAACTTCCGCGGTAAAAAGATTGTCCTCTCCTTCCATCCCTTAGCGTTCACGCGGGTGTGCACTTACCAGATGCAGGACCTTGAAGCCAAGAAGGCAGAGCTTGATAGCCTCAACACCGTCGCCTTAGGCCTGAGCGTAGATCCTGTGCCTGCGAAACACACCTGGGCCAAGGAAATCGGGGTGAGACAAACGCTTCTTCTTTCGGATTTCTGGCCCCATGGGGAAGTAGCCAGGGCCTACGGAGTTTTCGACGAGAAAGAAGGTTTCTCAAAACGCGCCGTTTTCGTCATCGATGAAAACAGCATCGTCATCTGGAAAAAAGAGTACCCCCTCAGTGAGCGTCCAGACATTGAGGAAATCCTGGCGGCGTTGAGGAAATAGTTCCTTCCCAGCTGTGCCGAGGGCCCTCGGCACAGCTGGGCCCTCGTCTGTTCGCGAAATCCTCTGATTCCTCACCAAGGGGTTGCTCCAGAACCCTTGTCAATTGGTGAATCTGCTGTCCCCTCATGAGGTAGCAATGAGATTCTGGCTTCTTTTGTTTCGAACTGTATTCGGGGTCAGACTCAATAGGCAATGCTCTCGAGTCTCGTTAAGTCCTGCAGGTTTTTCAACGAAGAGGGGAGGTATCCCCCAAGACGCGCTGTGCTCATCGACGAGAGCGGTGCTCTTGTTCGGAAGTTTTAAGAAGGAAAGGTTTTCCGCAAAGCAGGAGTGGCTCTGGACATCCAAAGTCAGGGTGTTGCCCTTTCCGAAAGGCCAGGCGGCACCCTTAAGGGCCCGCTCTCATTGTATCAATCTCTTTGATATAAATGAAAAAATTTATAGGAAACCTCGACGAACCCCTCATGGCCATCTTGACAGAAAAATACGGGATTGCTATCCTCTTTTCCAGAATATTGGGAAGTTTGTTTTATATCAATCGCTTTGATATAAAGAGGTCAGCCTCCTATGATGCGAAAGAGCGGAAGCATCCTGGTTCTCAACGCCAACAAGGACGTCGAGGTCTTGAAGGCCCTGAGTTCAGATCTTCGAATCCGCATCCTCGAGCTCCTCAACGGCAAAAGGCTCAATGTGAACGAGATTGCCCATGCCCTGGGAATCCCCCAGTCCACCGCGGCTGTGAACATTAAGGCCCTCGAGAAAGCGGGTTTGGTGAAAGTTGAAAACCAAAAGGGCAAAAAGGGTTCTCAAAAACTCTGCAGCACCCAGTACAGCGAGATTGTCATCGCCTTTTCCTCCGAGGAGAAGGAGAACGAGGACGACGTCATCGAGGTTGAAATGCCTGTTGGCCTCTACACCAAATTCGACGTGAGCCCCCCTTGTGGCCTCTGCTCCAAGGAAAAAGTTATTGGTTTCTTCGATTCTGTTAGCTCGTTCTGGAGTCCTGAAAGGGTTAAAGCAAGTCTTTTATGGTTCAGCAGGGGCTTTGTTGAATACAGGTTTCCTAACAATGCTCTCTATAAGAGGAAGCCCCTTCGAAAGATAGAGGTGACAGCGGAGCTCTCTTCGGAAGCTCCTGGAGCTAATGAGTACTGGCCTTCGGATATTACGGTGTGGATAAACGAAGTGGAGATTGGTACCTGGACGTCTCCAGGAGATTTTGGGGATAGAAGGGGCCATTTCACTCCCCGATGGTGGGGGTTAGGGAACTCTCAATATGGCTTTCTGAAGAGCTGGATTGTTACGGAGGAGGGATCGTTCATTGATGGAGAAAAGGTTTCAGGGACCCGCCTTAAAGATTTATGCATTTACAGTTACCCCTTTATAAAAGTCCGAATCGGGATCAAGGAAGACGCCAAAAATGTGGGGGGTATAAATATTTTCGGAAAGGGGTTCGGTAATTACGATAAGGACATAGTTTTGCGACTTTACTTCGAGGAGGGTGTTTCTTGAGAAAGGGAAAGGTTTGGATAGATGCTACGCGAAGGAAAGGAAGACTCTCTCCTTTTGTCTATGGTTCTTTCATAGAACACCTTGGACGCTGTGTTTACGGAGGTATATGGGCAGAGAAAATCCGTAACGGAAAATTTGCAGGGGAAGATCCTAACCATTGCGGAGTGATTTATCCATGGTTGCCTTTTGGGGAACAGAAAGGCCGAAATGTATACTTTACTCACGATAATACTTGCTTCTACGTGGGATCGCAATCGCAACGTGTTGAGATCATGGCTCCTGGAACCATGGCTGGGATTTTCCAAGATATCATTGTTGATGATTGTGCCTTTAAGGTACGTTGTGTCCTAAGAGGGGAAGGTATAGGGAATCCTGTCTGGGTTAGGTTGCAAAGAGGAGAGGAGGTGTTTGTTGAGACAGGATTAGAGGTTGGTCCGGACTGGAAGGTATTTGATTTCGAATGGAAAGTAACCCCTGTGCTTTTTAGGAAGGAAGTTTCTTTCGTTATTGCTTTTGAGGGTCCAGGTACCCTTTGGGTAGGGTATGTTTCCATGATGCCTATTAATCGCTCCTGGAAAGGAATGCGAAAAGATGTCCTTAGCGCCATTAGAATGCTTAGACCAACCATATTGCGCTGGCCAGGGGGTAACTTTGCTTCTAATTATCATTGGATGGACGGTGTCGGGCCGAGGGATAAAAGGCCGCCTCGCTGGGATCGCGCCTGGAGTACCTGGGAACCAAATGATTTCGGCACCGATGAGTTTATGGAGCTCTGCCGCTTTGTTGGGGCCGAGCCTTACATTTGTGTGAACATTGGCACTGGCACGCCGGAGGAGGCGGCAGCCTGGGTTGAGTACTGCAACGGAGATCCCTCCTCTCGCTATGGGTCTCTAAGGGCCGAGAATGGTCACCCCGAACCCTATAGCGTCCGGTTTTGGGGTATAGGCAATGAGACATATGGAAATTGGCAAATAGGACACGTTGATCCAGAGACCTATGGCAAGAAATGTCTCGAGTTTGTTCGCACGATGAAGGCTGTAGACCCCAACATTGTTCTTGTAGCGGTAGGAGTTAACGAGGTGGG
>JACIZN010000099.1 GCA_014359405.1 Candidatus Caldatribacterium sp. | reverse complement strand
GTTATCCACAGCTTGTGCACAGCTGTGGATAACTCCAGGGGGCAAAAAATGCCCATATGAGAAGGGAGAAGAAAGTCCGAAAATTTGTTATCCACAAGAGGTGGACACAAGATGAAAAGGCGAATACACTGGAAGAGGGGGTGAAAATTTGCGTAGGATTCCTCACAGCACGGTGCAGCGCCTTGTTCTCTGCTATTCTCTTGCGGAGCGGGCCTTAGCCCGGGGGGAAACGTACCTGCGGAGCCAGGACATCGCTGCGCTCCTCCAGGTTGATGAGACCCAAATCCGCAAGGACATGGCTATGGTGGGTATTGGGGGAGTCCAGAAGCGAGGGTACCCTGTGGCAGTGGTGGTGCGTCGCCTTGAGGAGCTCTTTGCCCTTCGGGCAGATAAGCTCGCTGCCCTCGTGGGGGTGGGAAACCTCGGTCGGGCGCTCCTCAACTACCCCGGGTTTGCAAAGTATGGGGTGCGAATCGTCTGCGCCTTCGATAAGGACCCTGAAAAAGTGGGGAGGGAAATCGGTGGGGTTTCGGTGTACCCCATAGAGGCGCTCAGGGAAGTCATCCCTCGCCTGGGGGTTCAAATGGCCATCCTCGCCATTCCCCCACACAATGCGCAAGAGGTGGCGGATGCTCTCGTGGCCCTGGGAATCAAGGGAATCTGGAATTTTTCTTCGGCTCTCCTCCAGGTTCCAAAGGGAGTGGCGGTGCGGAACGAGTGCTTAGAGAGCGGGCTTTTGCTCTTACTCCACAAGATGCAAGGGGAGAACCATGTACCTCTTCCGAAAGAGTGACTGGTTCGTCTTGGGGGCGGTTGGCATTGTCCTCGGGATGCTCTTCCTCTTTCGGTACGTCCCCTTCGGGACTCAAGTGGTGGATCGGTTCTCCGTAATCATCGAAAGTGCCGAAGGAGAGCGGGAGGTTCTTGTCACTCCGGAGAGGAACGAGGAGATTGCCGTCTCCGGACCCCTTGGGGTGACGATTGTGGCCATCCGCCAGGGTAAGGTTTTCGTGGTGACTTCGCCCTGCCCGGACAAGGTCTGCATCAAGACCGGGAAAATACCCGATGACACAGATTTCATCGCCTGTATTCCGAACCGGGTGGTTATCCGGGTGAAGCGTTAGAACCGCCCGAGTTCCCCCGCCATAAAGTGGTCGAGGACTAAAGAAGCCGCCCCAAGAAGGGTTACGTCCTCTCCCCACTTGGAGTAGAGGATTTTTGGGGTGACGTACTCCCGGTAGAGAAGGCGTTCCTCGAGGACTTGGCGAATAGGCCGGTCAATGAAGTCTTTTGCCAGGGAGGCCTCGCCCCCAATCACCACTGCCTCAGGGTCGTAGAGGTTCACAAGGTTCACGACCCCCACACCGATGTAGCGGCCGAGTTGATGAAGGAGCTCAAGACAGGCTTCGTTGCCTTTCTCTGCTCCTTCCACGATGTGGCGGAAGGTTAGAGGCTCGCCCTGCTCGATGAAGGAGCGGAAATACGGCTCTCCTCCGAACCAGCCGATTTCTCTTGCCTTTTCGACGATTTTCTGAGTACTGCAGTACATCTCAAGGCAACCGTAGTTGCCACACACGCATCGAGGGCCAAAAAGGTTGACGCTCGTGTGGCCGACCTCTCCCGCCTTGCGGTGTTTCCCCTGATAGATTTTCCCATCGATGAGGATTCCCGCTCCAACGCTTTCTCCGACCATGAAGTACACCATGTTCTGAATGTCCCGAGCACTACCGCACCAGGTCTCGTGGAGACAGGCCGCGTCGGCGTTGCTCATCATGAAGATGGGGAGGTCGTACTCCCGCAGGTATCGACGAAGGTCGAGGCTGCGGTGGATGAGGAAGGTGGGATGGGCGAGGATGGTGCAGGATTCGGTGTCCACCGGTCCTGGGGCGCTCACTCCAATGCCGAGGATTAGGCTCAGAGACTGAGTGGCGTACTCGAGGACGTGGATGAACTCTTTCTGGAGTTCTAAAAGGGCAATGTCCGTGTCCTCAAGGAGGCTGTAGTGGGAATCCCGCCGAAAGAGAATGTTAGGACCAAGATCGGTGAGCGCAATGGAAAAGCCCTGACGGGTGAAGTTTATGGCGATGATGTAGAAAGCCCGGTCATTCACCGAAAGAAGGATGGGTTTTCGCCCTGTTTTCGTGTCGGAAGTCCCAATTTCCTGGACGAGGTTTGAAGCCAAAAGCTCATTGATGATGTTCGTGATCGTAGGCTGGGTGAGGCCGGTTATACGGGCAAGCTCGATACGGGAGAGGGGCCCCTTCTTTTTGAGGAGCTGGAGGACAAGGGAGCGGTTTTTAATCTTGACATCGGTGAGATTGTCCCCGACCCAGGTGTTCTTTGGCATAGCAACCCCTTCCTCCATTATATTCCTGCTTCTTTCCAAGGACAACACGGGCCCTTTCCCAGAGCTCCTCCCACTCCTCGAGGGCAAGGTCTTCAGCCCGTTTTTTGGCCATTCCTGGGAGGAGGGCCTCCTCGGGAACGAGGTTCCTCAGGGTCTTCCGGCGGTGGCGGAAAATCTGGGTTACGAAATGCAAAAATTCGGGGTAATCCTTCGGGACCTCGCTCTTTCGCCTCCCCCGAAGGAGCACTGAGTACACCCGAGGGTTTGGCCGGAACGAAGAAGGAGGCACCACGAGGAGCCGCTCCACGGAGAAAATCCTCGCCGTTGCTACGGATAGGGGGTTTCCCTTTCCCTGGGGAGGAAGGGACAAGAGCTTCTCTCCAAACTCGTACTGGACCATGACTACAAAACGTTCCCACTCGACTTTGGGAGTAGCGGTGAGGAACCGGAAGAAGAAAGGCGTGGAAATCCCATAGGGGAGGTTGGCAACGCACTTCCGACGCTCTGCAGGAAAGGAAAAGAGGAGAGAGAAATCAACGCTGAGAACATCCTCTTCCATGAGGACTACGTTTGGGAAGTTCTTCAGACGCTCTTTCGCCCGAGCAAGGAGGGAGGAATCGATCTCAAGCCCAACCACCCATCCTGCTTTCTGCGCAAGCCTCTCCGTTAAGGTTCCCTCTCCCACTCCAACCTCAAACACAAGGTCGCACGAAGAGAGATCCCCCGCTTCTACGATGCGCTCGAGAACCTGCGCATCAGCAAGAAAGTGCTGCCCAAATTTCCGTCGCACCACCTAAGCGCCCTTTTCTTTCCTCTCGGTCGATGCCAGGTGGTCCGGGAAGAAGTAGTCGCAGCGATCCACCGGCTGCGTCCGCTCCTTCTGCTCCCCGAGGAGGCAACGGTAGATGCCCTTCTCCTTCAGGACGGGATCGCAGTGACGGCACACCTGGCATAACCCCTCTGGATTGTACAAGGGTGTTTCACCCCCTTTCCTCAAGTTCCATCCAGTCCACGTTTTCCACCTCTACGTCCACCCTCCGGGGCACGATGCCGAGCCGAAGCTGCAGGGCTTTAAAGATGTTCTCCTGAACGCGTCGGGCGACTTCAAAGAACGAAGGGACTGCTGCACGGACGGTAACCTTTACCCGAACGGTGAGATCCCTCGCATCCAGGGGAATTTTCTCCCCGCGGGGAAGAGGAGCCTCGCCTCGGATGAGCTCGACACCTTGGAGGAGGTGCTCGAAATCGCTGCACACCCCCTGGGTTTCCCCGGCGGCTCGGGCAGCGACTTCGGCAATCGTTGTGCTGCTCAAGCGGATGGCCCCGCCTTCGCTCATCGCCGCACTTCCCGGAGCCGGGAGAAGACGTACTCCACGGCTTCTTCAGGTTCTGAAAAGGAGGGGAAGAAGTCTCTCTTGCCCCGGTGGTCCTCGATGCTCCAGGTTCGGACTCCGGCGAGGATTTTTCCCATTCGAAGGGCAAGGGCAATCTCGCTCAGGGTCCCCGCCTGGCCTCCGCAGGCAATGAGGGCAGATGCAGCAGAAACGATGATGAAATTCCGAACCTCCCCAAGGCCTGTGGCGATGGCAAAGTCCACGAAGGGGTTTGCTTCGCCTGGGGAGAATCCTGGAAGGATACCGATTGTGGTTCCTCCGGCCTCTTTAGCTCCCCGGCAGGCCGCCTCCATAACTCCTCCCAGGCCTCCGCAGATGAGCACACCGCCTCGCTCGGCAACGCCTTTCCCAATGCGGTAGGCAAAGGAAAGAACGGGTTCCTCTGGAGCGTGCTGTCCGAGGACACCGATGTACCACTTATGCCTCGTAGCCAAGGTATTTCCTGAGGTCATCGGGCTTCAGGTTCTCAAGGAACTGGCGGAATTCTTCTATCTCTCGGTCGTCAATTTCTCCCATGGCGACGGTCGTGGAGCTGCGGATTTCTTCGGAAATGTAGATGGGAGCTCCCATGCGGAGCGACAGGGCAATGCCGTCACTTGGACGGGCATCTACCGTAACCTCCCGGCCGTCGATTTTGAGGTAGAGGAGGGCATAGAAGGTATTGTCGACGATTTTCGTGATCACGACCTTTTCGAGTTCCCCACCCATGCTCCGGATGACTGAGGCCATGAGATCGTGAGTGAGCGGACGAGGGGTTTGCACTCCCTGGAGACCAAGGAGTATCGCCTGGGCTTCGAAAAGGCCAATCCATATGGGGAGACTTCGTTTTTCTTCCTCGTCGACGAGGATGACAACGGCCATGGCGCTTTTCTGGTCGAACATGAGACCCTGAACCTTCATCTTCAGCACGGCGCTCACGCCCCTTCTCCCCTATATTATACCCCTGCCCGGATTTTTCTCAACGTAGTCCCGAGGTTGGAGAGCCAAAGGGCACAGAGCACCGTTTTGCAGGAAACCTATGGCACTGTCCAGGACGTCTTGGCCATGGCCGAGAGGCTCAAGGAAAACCTTGGGCGTTTCAGGATCTGAGGAGTTCCCGGGCGGCCTTGACGATGTCCTCAACCTGGGGAACGATACGCCGCTCAAGATGTGGATTGTAGGGTGGGGGCATCTCAAGGCCTCCAAGACGCACCACAGGAGCATCAAGGTAGTCGAAGGCCTTTTCGGAAATGAGTGCTGCAATTTCTGCTCCGAAAGCGCCAAAGCGAGGGGGTTCGTACACCACAAGGACGCGATTCGTTTTCCGAACCGAAGAGAGGATGGTTTCCTCATCAAGGGGACGGAGGGTTCTCGGATCCACAACCTCAACTTCAATGCCTTCCCTGGCAAGGATTTCCGCCGCCTCAAGGCTCCGTAGTACCATGATGGAGTAGGCGACGATGGTGAGGTCTTTCCCTTTCCGCTTTACCTCGCCAATGCCAAGAGGAACGGTGTACTCTTCCTCGGGAACCGGGCCTTTCGTCCGGTAGAGGAGCTTGTGCTCCATGAAGATTACAGGGTTATCGTCGCGGATGGCGCTTTTCAAAAGACCTTTTGCGTCATAGGGAGTTGCCGGAGCGACCACCTTGAGCCCCGGGATTTGGGTAAACCAGGACTCAAGGCTTCCCGAGTGGTGCCCGGCGGCTCCTGTTCCTGAACCTGCGGGGGAACGGACCACAATGGAGACTTTTGCCTTTCCCCCGAACATGAAGCGGATTTTTGCCGCCTGGTTCACAACCTGGTCTGCGCAGAGGGTCATGAAGTCGAAGAACATGATTTCCGCCACCGGACGCATACCAAGGAGCGCCGCTCCTATGGCGGCGCCAACGATGGCCGCTTCAGAAATAGGGGTATCGATGACCCGTTCTTCCCCGAACTCCGCCAAAAGCCCCTGGGTTACCCCAAAGGCTCCTCCGTACACCCCGATGTCCTCTCCGATGAGGAAAACGGAAGGGTCCCTCCGCATCTCCTCTCGAAGGGCTTCCCTTATGGCCTCGGCATAGGTTACTTCTCGCTCAGGCATAGACCATGCACCTTGCTCTCTCAAGATCCGGTTCGGGACTTTCCTCGGCAAAGCGTACCGCCTCTTCGATTGTCTCCTCGACTTTCTTTTCAATTTCCCTCAGGGCTTCTTCCGGCACACCTTCTTCAATGAGGAGTGCCCGCAGACGTTTGATAGGGCAGCGCTCCATCCACATCTGGACCTCCTCTTTTGTCCGGTAGACCCCCTTGTCGCTTTTGGAATGCCCCTTGAAACGGTACGTTCGGGCCTCAATAAGTGTTGGGCCAAGGCCTGAACGGGCTCGCTCAACGGCTTCTTTCGTTGCCTCGTACACCGCAAGGACATCCATGCCGTCAACAGTCACTCCCGGGATACCGTACCCCCGTGCCCGCTCAGCAATGTCGGGAATGGCAAAGGCCTTGTGCACGGGGAAGGACATGGCGTACTGGTTGTTCTCGCAGAGAAAGACCACGGGGAGTTTGAAGACTGAGGCCATATTCACCGCCTCGTGGAAGGCCCCGGTATTTGCCGCTCCGTCTCCGAAAAAGCACAGGACCACTCGGCCGTTCTTCTGGAGTTTGCAGGCTAAAGCTGCCCCGACGGCAATGGGAATCGCCGAGCCCACAATTCCTGTGGCTCCCAGGTTCCCTCCCTCAAGGTCAGCAATGTGCATGGAACCCCCAAGGCCGTAGCAGTACCCGGTGGCTTTCCCCATGAGCTCGGCCATCATTTTCTTGACGTCGGCACCTTTGGCAATGCAGTGTCCATGGCCCCGGTGGGTTGAGGTGATGTAGTCGTCGGGTCGCAGGGCAAAGCACGCGCCGGTGGCCACCGCTTCCTCTCCGATGTAGAGGTGGAATGTTCCCCAGATTTTCCCCGCCATGTAGAGCTCCTCGGCTTTTTCCTCAAAGCGGCGGATGAGAAGCATTGTGGAGTACATTTTGAGCTTGTCCTCTCTTGAGAGCATGAACCTCTCTCCTTTTGAGCAATTTCTCATATGCATTTGACCAAGAACCGACACTTCGATTATAGCGGAAGAAGGAAAAGAAGCAAGGGGATGTTTAGGTTCACATCATGTGGGACACTCTACAATTCCAGTATCCCTCAGGTACTCCCAGGGAGTCCTCTCCCTAAACTCCAATGAGGTCTTCTTCGATTATACACCTCTTCCGTCCACCTCTTGAGGTGGTCCCTCATGGTCTTGAGATCAACAGCATCATCGTAGTAAGCCCAGAACTCTTCCCGGAAGGTCCGGTTCAACCGTTCCACCACCCCATTGAGTTTGGGGGAACGGGGAGGAAGGACGAAGAGCTCAATGCCATATTCTCTGCAGGCCTCCTCAAACTCCCCATAGAACTCACTCCCTCCATCTACTTG
>JACIZN010000098.1 GCA_014359405.1 Candidatus Caldatribacterium sp. | reverse complement strand
GGAGGGAGACGACGTCTACGAAGCCCTCGTAGGGGATGATACGGTTTTCGAGGTTGAGGTGACTGCGAATCGGGGGGATTGTCTCTCCGTTCTTGGGCTGGCGAGAGAAATTGCCGCTTCTTGCAGAATTCCTCTCGTGCTTCCAGAGATCCGATACCCTGAGAAAGACATAAGACACGATTTCTCCTTAGAGAACGAGGCGGTTCACCTTTGCCCCTACTACACCGGGAAGTACATTCCTTCTCTTGTGGTTCGGCCCTCGCCTTTCTGGATTGTTCGGGATCTCCTCCTTGGGGGAATGCGGCCCATCAACAACGTCGTGGATATTACGAATCTCGTAATGCTCGAGATGGGTCAGCCACTCCATGCCTTCGATGCTTCCCGAATCCGGGGGAGAGTTGTCCGTGTCCGGGAGGCTCGGGAGAATGAGCGTCTCGTTACCCTCGATGGGGAGGAGAGGGCGCTTGAGAAGGGGATGCTTGTCATTGCTGACGCTTTCCGTCCTATCGCTATTGCCGGCATCATGGGGGGGCAGGAGAGCGAGGTTGGACCTTCTACCCGGGAGGTTTTCCTTGAGGCGGCGCTCTTTGACCGGGTTTCGGTTCGGCGAACTGCTCGGGCTTTGGGAATGCGTACCGAGGCCTCGGCTCGCTTTGAACGAGGGGTTGACCCTCTTTGTGTCCTCCAGGCAGCCTCTCGAGCAGTTGCGCTCCTTGTGGAGGAGGGACAAGCAGAGGTGGCGGCAGGATGGTTGGTGAGCGGTCAGCCTCCCTATGTGGAGCGAGAAGTCCAAGTTCCTGTGAACTTCATAACACAGAGACTCTCCTCTTTTATTTCGCGTGAGGAGATTACGGGTATTCTTGAGGCTCTCGGTTTTAGGGTAACCTCAGAGGGTGAGGTACTTTCTGTCCGTGTTCCAAGCTGGCGTTCCGACGTACGGGAAGCCATTGACATCGTCGAAGAAGTGGGTCGGGTTCACGGGTATGGAAGCATCATTTCTTCCTTTCCCTCCTTTGCCTTCGACCCTGGGAACATTCCCCAGAAGGAATCCTTAATTACGAGAATCCGAGAACATCTCGTACACCGTGGTCTGTACGAGGTGGTGACCCTTTCCCTTGTCGATGAGGATGAAGCAGAAGTTCTGGGTGTGGAGGATGTAGCAAGAGTTCTTAATCCTCTTTCCCGGGACCATGTCGTCCTTCGTCCCTCCCTTTTTCCTGGACTTTTGAGAGTTGTGGCCTTGAATGCTCGAAGGGGGCGTCGGAGTCCTGGTTTCTTTGAGGTGGGACGGGTCTTCCTTCGGAGAGGGGACCAGTTTGTGGAGGAGGAGCGCCTTGGGGTACTCCTTTGGAGCTACGTGGAGCCTTCCCTCTGGCGAAGGACTTCCTGGGACATTTTCTCCCTGAAGGGAATTCTCGAAGAGATTGGAGAAGTTGCGCGACTCTCTCCGCAGGGGTTTGAGTGCCGGAAAGAGACATTCCCGTTCCTTGAAGAGGACAGGGCTTTTGCGGTGTACGCCTCAAAAACCGGAGAAGTCTTCATCGGCTTTGGAGGCAGGGTTCCGACTCCATTTCTTCGGGAGCACGACATCGACGGAGAGGTGTACTACCTTGAGATTTCCCTTGACCTTCTTGGGGAAATGTCCTCTTCCCCCTTCTTTGGAGAGTTCTCCTTGCCTTCCTTCCCCAGCGTGATTCGGGATATAGCCGTGGTGGTTGATCACTCAACTCCCTGGTCCTTCGTGGCTTCTCGGGTGGAGGAAGAAGCAAAAAGGCATGGAATGGCTCTGGAGGAGTTTGTTCTCTTTGATGTGTTCTCGGGGAATCCCCTCCCTCCTGACAAAAAGGGATTCGCCTTTCGGTTGGTCTTTCGTGCTCCGGATAGGACCCTTGCCGAGGAAGAAGTTGCTGCATGGGTGCAGATTATTAAAGAAAGCCTGAAGCGAACGGGGAGGGTGGTGCTACGGGAAGAGATGACGATTCCTCATGAATGACTGGTACACACTTCTTTGCTTTGCCATTCTGGCCATCAGTGCAGCACGCAGTGCTCTTCGAGGCTTTAGCAAGGAATTCCTGGTCTTCATAGGTCTTATATGTGGATTGCTTCTCGGTCTCAGGTACTACGAAGAGGTGGTTGCCTTTTTCCGTCTCCGCTTCGGGTGGGAAAGCCCATGGCTTGGGTTGGTGAGCTTCTTCCTCTTCTTCCTCCCCATCGTTATGGTCTTTTCGTTCTTTGGTATCCGTCTCCGGCGAGTCTTTGAACGTCTTGACATTCTCTGGGTAGATGCCCTTTTAGGGTTCTTCGTCGGGCTTTTGAAGGGAATGCTTTGGGTTCTCATCATAACTGTTTTCGTGGCCAATGTGGCATACCTCCGTTTCCTCGAAGAAGGAATCGCTCGTTCCCGCTTCTACAAAAACTTTACGCTTCCGGCTATAGAGTACGTGGATCGCTTTGTCAGTCAATTCCCCCAGATTGCTTTCCTGAGACCCTGGCTTGCTAAGGGAGCGGCACTCCAAAATGAAGGTTTCTCAGAAGATACTCACGAGTTTTGAGTACGATAGAATTCTCGAGCTCCTTGCCACCTTTTGCACCTGTCCAGCGACTGAGGAGAAAGCCCGAAATCTCTCCTTCCTCCCAAAGGAAACTCTTCCCACGTACCTTGAAATGATCCGGGAACTCCGAGACCTCCTTCGTTTTGATGGCGATATCCCCTTTGGAGAGTTCCCGGATATCCGTCCTCTGCTTAGGGTTCTTGCTATTCCCGGAAGCCGCTTGTCCCTCGAGGAAGCAAAAAAGATGCATCGGTTCCTCCTCATGTCCTGCGACATACGTCACTTTGTGGAGGAGAGAAAACTCAGTGAAAAGTATCCGCTCCTTTCTTCCTGGTATTTCCAAAGAGTTCGGGACTTCTCGGGGATTCTGCGCCACTTCGACCGGATTTTCTCAAAGGATGGGCAGATTCTCGATACGGCCAGTGAAAGGCTCTGGAACATCAGGAGAAAGAGGGAAGATCTCAGGGCAAAGATCGAAGATACCCTCCACCGTATGCTCCAGGATTCCAGAATTGCGCGGTGCCTTCAAGAACCTTTCTTCACGGTACGAAAGGGAAGATACGTCCTTCCGGTAAAATCCCAGTTCCGGGGGGTAATCAAGGGGCTTGTCGTTGACTATTCTTCGAGTGGGTCCACGCTTTTCATCGAACCCTGGTCGGTGGCAGAGCTCACGGGAGAACTTGAGGCCCTTGCGGCCCTTGAAGAGGAAGAGATTGCCCGAATTTTGTCCTCTTTAACGGAGCGGTTGCGACCTCACGCACAGGCTCTTCAGGAGACCTTTGCATCCCTTGTGGAGCTCGATCTTGCCAGAGCGAAGGTGAAGCTTGGGGAACGGTGGAGGGGGTGCATCCCAAAGGTAGGAGGGGAGATTCTTTCTATTCGTGGTGGTCGACATCCTCTCCTTGGGGATCAAGCAGTGCCCTTCGACCTTGAGGTTCCTCAAAAGCAGAGCACAGTTTTGGTGAGCGGTCCAAATGGTGGAGGCAAAACAGTACTCGTGAAGACCATTGCTCTTCTTGTGACGCTCACTTTCTGCGGTATCCCTGCCCCTCTCGGGGAAGGCTCCTCTATTCCCCTCTATGAACATCTCTTCGTCGACGTAGGGGACCACCAGGATCTTGAGAGTAGCCTGAGTACCTTCACCTCCCGCATGGTGTTCTGGCGCGATGCCCTCAAGGAGGCAGGGCCGACGAGCCTCTTTTTGATTGATGAACTCGGAGCTGGAACAGACCCCAACGAAGGAGCAGCGCTTGGCATAGCGTTTCTTGAGTACCTGCAGGAGCGGGGTGTTACTTGCATTGCCACCACTCACCTTCCTGCGCTTCGCGAGTACGCCCTTCGCTCTCCAAGAGTCCTTCCTGCCTCCCTTTCCTTTGACCCTGAGACCCTTAAGCCTACGTATCGCCTTGTTGTGGGCTGCGTTGAGGGGAGTTACGGCATCACCATTGCTGAGAGAGTTGGGATTCCCCAGGACATCGTGCAAAGGGCCCTCTGTTTTCTCCGGAAAGAAGAGGTCGAACTCAACGAACTTTTGATTGCTCTTTCCAAAGAGAAGGAGAAGGCAGAAGAACTCCGCCGCGAACTTGAACAAGAACTCCTGAAGGTACAGCGAGAAAAGGAGGAAGTGGCATTCCTTCGAAAGACTCTTGAAGGGGAACGTCGTAACTTGAAGAGGATTCTCCGTGAGGAAGTGGAGACCTACCTCAGGGAAAAGGAGAAGGAAATTTCCCGTCTCGTAGGGGAATTGCGAAAGGCAAAAGAGCTCGACGACGAGAAGTACCGAGAGCTCCGCACCATCCTTGCCGAGGGACAGAGGTACCTTGACTCTTTCAAGGAAGAGCCAGAGCCAGCGGAGGAATTCCATGAGGGGGATGTGGTTTTTGTCGACCCTTTGGGGCAAGGCGTGGTCCTTTCAGTAGATACAAAGAGAGGGGAAGTTCTTGTTGCTGTTGGTGACCGGAGGGTGAGGGTTACCCCAAATCGTTTGCGACGGAGCGCAGAGCCTCTGCCCCAGAGTACTCCATCTGTGGTTGTTACCCCGTTTCTCCCGAAGGAGCGCATTTCCAACGAAGTGACTATTCGGGCCCTTCGAGCAGATGAAGCTCTTCTTGTGCTCGAAAAGTACCTCGATCGAGCAGTTCTTGCGGGGTTCAAGACCGTATACATTATCCATGGGAAAGGAGAAGGAAAGCTTCGTCAGGTTACCCACGAGTTCCTCCGAAATCATCCCCACGTGGAGGATTTCCGGCTCGGTAGGCCCGAGGAGGGAGGCCTTGGGGTGACGGTGGTGACGCTACGGGGGTAACTACGGACACGATGTGCAGAGGGTGCTTGGAGCTGTTCCTCTTTTGAAGGGAAGGGCGAGTTTTTTGCAGGAGGGAGAGGGAAGAAGTCCTGTCTTGGCGCAAACCTCAACCTCCACGATTCCCTCAGGTTGGGTGAAGTCGTGGGGGGGAACATTCTTTAGGGCTTCTTTCATGACCTGAGCAAAAATCGGTGCAGCGATTATCCCTCCGGTTTTCTGGGGTCCTAAGGGCTTTCGGTCATCGTTGCCGAGAAATACCCCACACACAAGGTCCGGTGTGAATCCTACAAACCAGGCATCGATGAAATCCTCTGTTGTACCGGTTTTCCCTCCTACTGGCCTTCCGATAGCTGCTCTTCGACCTGTTCCTCGCTCAACGACCCCCTGAAGAAGGCGTGCCATGATGTACGCTGTTTCTGGAGACAGGGCTCTCCGGAGAGTTGGCGTTCGCTCGTAGAGGATGCGCCCTTCTGCATCCTCTACCCGTAGGATGGCCATGGGCTCGGGGACCATACCGCTATTTGCGAAGGCGGCATAGGCTGTGGTGAGTTCCAGAAGAGTGACCTCTGAAGTGCCGAGGGCAAGAGAGAGATCGCGCCTCAGAGGACTTCGAATTCCCATTCTTTTGGCGTACTGAATGACCTTGTCGATGCCAGTCTCTTGAAGGAGCTTGATGCCAATGATGTTGACCGATTTCTCCAAAGCCTCTCGCAGGGTCATAGGCCCCCGAAAGATTCGTTCGTAGTTTTGGGGTTTCCATCCATTTGGGAACTCGAGAGGTTCATCGACAAGGACTGTGCTTGGAGTGAAACCGCTGTCCAGGGCGGCAGCGTATATGAAGGGCTTGAAGGTGGACCCAGGTTGCCGGTATGCCTGGGTCGCTCGGTTGAACTTACTCTCTTCGTAGTTTCGTCCTCCGACCATGGCCTTGATGTATCCATTTTTAGGGTCGATGCAGAGAATCGCTCCTTGGTACCCGCTTTTTGCAAGAGCATCGTTAGCTATTTTCTGAATGTCTGTGTCGAGAGTTGTGTACACCTTAAGGCCTCCGCTGAAAATCTGCTGGTCCTCAAAGCCGTTGGCGCGAAGCTCTTTAATAAGGTAGTCGAGAAAATAGGGGCAGATTGAGGCTCGTCGCTCAAGACCCGAGAGGACCACAGGGGTAGCTACAGCCTCCTCGTATTCTTCTTTGGTGATGAAACCACACTCAAGCATGCGTCGCAAAACCCGCCGCTTTTGTCGCTGGGCAGCGGCAAGATCCACGTATGGAGAGAAGTACGAGGGGGAACGGGCAATGCCTGCAAGCATGGCCATCTCTGCAAGGTTCAGGTCTTTGAGTTCTTTCCCAAAGTAGAGCCGAGCTGCTGCTTTGACACCGTACACCCCATGTCCAAGGTAAATCTGGTTGAGGTAGGCTTCAAGGATTTCGTCCTTGGTGTACTTCCGCTCGAGGATAAGGGCAAGAAGGGCTTCTTTAACTTTGCGTTCGAGATTCCTGCGATTGTCCAGGAAACGGCTTCGTGAGAGTTGCTGGGTGATGGTGCTTCCCCCCTCTACCACCCGGAAATTGAGGAGGTTCTGCCACATCGCTCGAAGGATGCCCAAAGGGTCTATGCCGGGGTGTTGGTAAAAGTTCTGGTCCTCACTGGCGATGAAGGCTTTCTGGAGGAGAGGAGGGATTTCTTCAAGGCGAGCGTATTCTCGCCGTTCGGTGAAGAATTCCCCGATGAGCTTTCCGTTGAGGTCGTAGATTCGCGTGGTGAGGGAAGGGGTGAAACTTTCAAGCTGGGTTGAAATACCCTGAAGGTCTTTGAAGAAGAGGAAAGACGCGCCACAAAAGACGATGCCTCCTATGGCAAGGCCGAGGGTAAAAGAAAGCGCAAAAAGCGATATCTTTCGGGATCTCTTTTTTCTCATCGTCTCTGTCTTTGCTGGTATAATATGTGCCATGATATGGTACCACAAAACCCCGGAGAATAGAACAGTATGCGTCGTACGGGCAGCTTTCGTGGCGGCACTCTACTTGCTCCTCGTGGTGCTGCCACCGTTTTCGTCTTTTGCCTACGGTCCAGTGCAGGTACGGGTTGCTGAGGCCCTTACGGTGCTCCCATACCTTTTTCCTGAAACCGTTTGGGGACTCACTTTGGGATGTTTTCTTGCTAACCTTCTTGGGGGTCTTGGATTCTTTGATTTCTTCTTCGGTACCCTCTGTACGTTTTGTGCTGCATGGTGGACCTCTCGCGTCCCTCGATCCTTTCTTGCGCCACTTCCACCGATTTTCATCAACGGCTTCGGTGTGGCTCTCTACCTTTCATACCTTCTTAAGGTTCCGTACC
>JACIZN010000097.1 GCA_014359405.1 Candidatus Caldatribacterium sp. | reverse complement strand
CCCCTTCTGCCCACGGACCTTCTCAAGGATAGCCTCCGCCTTTTCTCTTTCAAAAAGGCGCTCGTCCTCTCCACGCCATTTCCCCATGTACTCGAGATCTCCGTACCGAAAACGGGCAAAAATTTCCCAGTACGGAGTGGGGCGAAAGTTCTGAATTTCCCTTTCCCGATGGACAAGAATGGCAAGGGTTGGGGTCTGTACTCTTCCCACCGAGAGCAGAATACGGTATCGAGTCGTAAAAGCCCGACTCCCGTTGATTCCCACAAGCCAATCCCCTTCAGACCGACATTTTGCCGCCTGAGCAAGAAGGTCGTACTCCGAAGCAGGCTTAAGGTGCAGAAAGGCTTCCTGGATTGCCTCCTTGGTCATTGAGGAAAGCCAGAGGCGAAACACAGGTTTCCGCAAGCCTAAAAACTCGTAAATGTAGCGGAAAATGAGCTCTCCTTCCCGCCCTGCATCACAAGCGTTCACAAGAGCTTCGGTATCCTCTGCCTCGGCAAGAGACCTAATCACCTCGAGGCGTTTCTCCGTCTTCTCAAGAGGCTTCAACTGGAAAATCTCAGGGATAATCGGCAAAAGTCCAAGGTCCCACTTCTTGAAGCGCTTGTCGTAGTCCTCAGGTTCTGCAAGACCAACAAGGTGGCCAACAGCCCAGGTGATTCGGTACTCTTCGTTCTCGAGGTACTCTTTCCGGTCAAGAAATTCTCCCAACGCCTTGGCGATGTCCCTTGCAACGCTGGGTTTTTCGGTTATAATGAGCTTTTTTCCCATCCATTCACCCCTTTACTCTTTCGCCGCTGGCCGCCGGTACGGCCGGTACGGCAAGGGCACGCACTCGACAGTTGGACGCTGCTGGGGAGGTTGCGGGTAGAGCTCCATGAGCTCGTAAATTTCTTCAGGAAGTCCCTCCTGAACGGGAAGACCTAACTCCTTCGCTATTGCAGGGGTAATGGGGAAGTCGTGCGTCCATCGTCCCTCCGAGAGAATCTGGGCAATTTCCCTTGCCTTTTCCTCAGGCATTTTATCCCGTACCAAATCGAACACAACCTGGTAAACCTGGCGGATGGCCTTCCGGGCTATGTCTCCCAGGATAAGGGTTTCATCGCTCCGATTCGGATTGGGTTCCTCAAGAGCTCGAAGAATGGAAGCAGCCGGGTACTGGCCATGGACCGTAGAAATCTGGGGGTCCACAGGACCAAGAACCGCATTGGGGTCCATGACGATTTCATCAGCAGCAAGGGCAATGAGTGTGCCACCGGACATAGCGTAGTGAGGAACGAAAACGGTAACTTTCGCCGGATGCCGCTTAATGGCCCAGGCAATCTGCTCGGCAGCAAGAACTAAACCCCCAGGAGTGTGAAGGATGAGATCAATAGGCATGTCGGGAGGGGTTAAACGGATGGCCCGAAGGACCCGCTCTGAATCCTCGATACTGATGTACCGAGCAATGGGTAAACCAAGAAAGCTCACCGATTCCTGGCGATGGATGAGCACGATGACCCGAGAGCGGCGCTTCCTCTCAAATTCCCGGATTATGACGATACGACGTTGCTCGAGGATTTTCTGCTGCAGCGCCGGAAAGTACACGCTCAGAAAGAGGATGAGAAAGAGTATTTCCCAGAACATTTCCTCCTATCCCTCCTTCCGCGAAGTCTCCCAGTGGTACAAGAAAATCTTCCGGTGCCGGATCTTTCCCTCTTCGAAGAGGTCCCCTCCAAAAGCATCATAGGCCACAAGGAGAGGAAAATCCTTCACCACAAGGCGAAAGAGAGCCTGAGCACCCAAGTCCTCATACGCGAGAATTTCCTGAGACACCACAAAAGTTGCAAGATACGCTCCTGCGCCACCACAGGCAATGAAGTACACAGCCTTGTGCTTTTCAAGAAGCTTTTTAACTTCTTCCCCCCGTTCTCCTTTCCCAATCGTCGCCCGGAGCCCCCGCTCAAGGAAAAAGGAAAGGTACGGATCCATGCGTCGGCTCGTTGTAGGCCCAATGGACCCCACAGGCTCATATGGTGGGGCAGGTGTAGGACCAGCATAGTAGAGAACTGCTCCATGTACCGGGAAAGGGAGTTCCTTTCCCTGCGCTGCCTCTTCAAGCATCCTCCTGTGGGTCGCATCGCGTGCCACGTAGAGCTCTCCGCTCAGGAAAACCCGATCCCCAACGCGCAGGGCCAAGGTATCCTCAATACCCAGAGGAGTTTTCAGAATGAATTCCCGACTCATACCTTTCTACCACCGTAGCGTCTTTCTCCGAAAGACATGGCAACTGCACGCAATCCCCACAGGGAAACTGGCAATGTGGCAGGGATACGTCTCAATCCGGACCTCAAGGCACGTTACCCTGCCACCCACCCCCTGAGGACCAATGCCCAGACGGTTGATGTCCTCACACCACTTCTTCTCGAGCTCCCGGTAACGGGGATCAGGATGGGAAGACCCCAAGGGACGACTCAAAGCACGGGAGGCGAGAAAAAGGGCGTATGCTCCATTCCCCCCAATGCCTACTCCTACCACAAGAGGTGGACAGGCAAGGGAAGCCTTTTTGTCAAGCTCTCGGAGCAGAAAACGCTCCACATCATCGGGTGTGCTTCCCGGATCGAGCATTCCCAAGGTAGTAATATTGTCGCATCCCCCTCCTTTCACAAGGAGATCGATCTCGAGATGGTCTCCCTCCTCGAGAGTGAAAAAATACACCCCCGGAGTGTTGTCCTGGGTATTCCTGCCAAAGAAGGGGTCCGAGATGATAGACTTCCGAAAGAACCCCTCCCGGTAAGCTCTCCGAATACCCTCATCGAGGGCTTCGCGCAGGCTCCCACCCCGAATAAGGACCTCATTTCCAATACGGACCTCTGCCATGACCATTCCCGTATCCTGGCAGAGAGGGAGCCGACGTTCCTCCGCCACCACGTAGTTCTCAAGGACCTGTGTGAGCATTTCCTTCCCTGCCTCGCTTTCTTCTACCACGAGCGCGTTGAGCATCTGCTGGCGGAGGAGGTCATCGCTTCGGATATTCATTTCTATGAGAGCTTCCTTAACTTTCTCAACAACATCAAAGACCCAGATTTCCCTCATTCCTCTTCACCTTCTGGGGGAAGGGGAATGGTCCCACTCCGCACGCCCTCTTCCACCATTTTCCTCGCCCGCAGGATAAGGTCTCGTGCTTCTTTTTCCACTTCTTCAAGGGTACAAGTTCTCCTTGCAAGACCCTCCTCCATCGCTACTTGAGCTACAGCCTTAGCTTCTTCCACGTATACCTCCCATTCATCCATGGTAGGGATAATGTAGTCCTCGTGGAGACCCCGCTTCTTAGCAAAATGGTACAGAGCAAAAGAAGCGGCAAGACACATGGCATCGGTAATCTTTCGCGCCTGGACGGTGAGAACTCCCCGGAAAAGACCGGGGAACCCAAGGGAATTATTGATCTGGTTTGGAAAATCAGAGCGGCCAGTAGCAACAATTCTCGCACCGTGTGCCTTTGCCTCCCAGGGCCAGATTTCAGGCACAGGATTGGCACAGGCAAAAACAATGGGATCTTTCTCCATTCGGCGAATCCACTCCGGTTCAATGACTCGAGGACCAGGAGCAGAAAGGGCAATGAGCACATCTCGCCCCTCAATGGCTTCACGTTTTCCCCCTTTGAGGTTTTCCCCGTTCGTCAAAAGGCAAAACCTCCATTTCCAGGGATTCTCTTGAACGAGATCCTCCCGATCCCGGTGGAGAATGCCTCTCGTGTCACAGAGAACGATATTCTCTCCCCGTACCCCTGCCTTCATAAGGAGATCCGCAATACGGAGGTTTGAAGCTCCTGCCCCAATAAGAGCAACCCGAATCTCCTCCTTCTTCTTCCCCACCACATCCAAGGCTCCAAGGAGTCCAGCAAGGACAACGAGTGCTGTGCCCTGCTGGTCATCGTGCCAGACGGGAATTTCAAGCTCTTCTTGCAGCCTTTCTAAAACCGAAAAGCAAGCCGGCTGGGCTATGTCCTCAAGGTTCACACCGCCAAAACTCGGCTCAAGCATCTTCACCGCTTCGACGAGCTCCTCAGGACTCCGAACCCTAAGGCACAGAGGCAGGGCATCCACTCCTCCAAGGTAACGGAAAAGAAGGGCCTTCCCCTCCATTACCGGGAGCGCCGCCTCAGGACCAATGTTCCCAAGACCAAGAACCCGTGAGCCATCCGAAACAATGGCAACCGTATTCCAGCGATTTGTGTACTGGAAGGAGAGATTGCGATCTTTCTCAATCTCACGGCAAACAGCAGCCACTCCAGGAGTGTACCAAACCGCAAAATCGTCGTACTTGGTAACCGGACACTTGAGGTTTACTTCCACCTTTCCCCGGTAAAACGCATGCCAGCGTAAAGCTTTATAGTACGGCTTTTCAAGGTCCTTTGCATCCTTCCTCTCCACAAAAGCTTCCTCCCCTTTTTCGGTTCTCGACAATTGTACCACACCTCCTTGCACTCCCCGAAAGAAGCTCTACAATAAAAACCATGGACCGGACTATTCTTTTCCTCTACACGGCCAAGAACAGAACGAGTATCAATGCCCTCCTTGGAGCTCTTTCTTCCACTCCCCTCTGGCAAAAGGTTAAGGCGGTTCTCTGCGAACAAGAAGAGGAAGTTCCAAAGGTACTCTCGGAAATCCCCGGTGCGAAACTCCTCTGCTTTTCGAGCATGACCTACGAGTGGAGAAAACGCCGGGCATTCCTCGAGGGTCTCCTGAGCGACCCAAATCTCTCCATCTGTGGGGGAGGACCCCATGTGACTGCTGTCCCAGAGGACTTTGCTCTCCCCCGCACAGTTCTTGTCCAGGGAGAGGGAGAGGAGGCCTTCCTTGCGCTTACTCAGGAGTTCATCGAGGGACATCTCAACCCCCAAGTCGTCAAAGCCCAAAGGGTTGATATAAACCGTTTTCCCTCCTTCCCGTACCACCTTGGGTTTCTTGGACCCATCGAGATCAGCCGGGGATGTCCTTTTGGGTGCGCCTTCTGTGCAACACCGGTTCTCTTTGGGAAAAAGATGCGCCACCGAAGTCTTGATTCCATCTTAGAGCACGTCCGAGGGATGATGCGCCACCGCAAACGCATAGATGTGCGCTTTGTAACTCCAAATGCCCTTGCTTACGGATCGGAGGACGGTGTAAAACCAAACCTCAAAGCGATAGACATTCTCCTCACAAGCCTTCGCAGACTCCTTGGGAAAGAGGGGAGAATCTTCTTCGGCTCCTTCCCTTCAGAGGTTCGCCCCGAGTTCATCTCCGAAGAGGCCCTGGCTTTACTCCAGGAGACCATCGACAATCGTACTTTAGTCATCGGGGCCCAGTCAGGAAGCAGAAGGCTCCTCAGGCTCATGCGGAGAGGCCACACGCCTGAGGACGTTCTCTCTGCCTGCACCATGAGCCTTCGGCGAGGTTTCCAGGTGGTCGTTGATTTCATATTCGGATGCCCAGAGGAGACCGAAGAAGACTTCCTCAAAACCGTACGGTTCATGCAAGAGCTCATCGCTCTTGGAGCAACCGTTCGCGCTCACACCTTTTTGCCCCTTCCCGGAACACCCTGGGGAGAAAAGAAACCAACTCCCCTTCCCCCTTGGGGGAAGAAGCTTTTGAGCTCTCTTGCTCGGGAGGGAAAGCTCAAGGGTCAGTGGCAAATCCAGGAAAAAATGCTCAGCGAGGGACGGTGAAGCGAAAGTACACTATATCGCCGTCCTGGATTTCGTAGTCTTTCCCCTCAAAACGTACCCGCCCTTCTTCTTTAGCCCGCTCAAGGGACCCACAGGCGACAAGGTCGTCAAAGTGGACGACCTCAGCCTTTACGAATCCCCTCTCCATGTCGCTGTGGATTTTCCCCGCAGCCTGAGGAGCCCTTGTCCCACGCAGGACCTCCCAAGCCCGAAGCTCTTTATCCCCATAGGTGTAGAAGGTGACAAGGCCGAGGATGCGGTACACTTCCTCCACAAGGCGAGAAAACCCAAAGCCGGAGATACCGAACTCTTCAAAGAAGGCCTGACGTTCCCTCTCCTCAAGCTCAGCGAGCTCAGCCTCGAGCTTCGCCCACACAGGGACAAGGATAAGGTTCTTTTCCCTGAACTCTTCGGCAACTCTCTCAAAAAGCTTTCGAGAACTCTCTCCCTCATCGAGGTTAGCGACGTAGAGAATCGGCTTTGCCGTGATGAACTGGTAAGGTTTTAAGAGTTCCCGCTCTTTCAGAGAGAAGTCAACTTCTCGGAGAGGTACACCCCTTGCAAGGCTTGCCACGCATCGCTCAAAGACCTCTTTTTCCTCGAGGAGTTTTTCGTTCTTCGTCTTCCGCAGAAGGTCGGAGAGCTTCTCAAGGCGTCTCTCCGCCACCTCAAGATCGGCAAGGAGAAGCTCCGTATCCACGATGTCCCTGTCCCGAATGGGGTCAAGGCTTCCGACCACATGGGGAACGCTCGTATCTTCAAAGAACCGCAGAACCTCGACAACCGCATCCACGGCTCGGATATGGCTCAAGAACTGATTGCCAAGGCCCTCACCTTTGCTTGCCCCCTCCACAAGCCCCGCAACGTCAACGAATTCTACCGTTGCCGGAACAACCCGGGGAGGATGGAGAATTCGGGCAAGAACCTCAAGGCGTCCGTCCGGAACCGCAACAATACCTCGATTTGGAGCAATGGTTGAAAAAGGGTGCCCCGCAACTTCTGCGTGACCCCTGGTAAGGAGGTTGAAAAGCGTCGTCTTCCCCGAGTTCGGAAGCCCAACAATTCCAACCTGAAGCCCCATTTCACACCTCAATAATGCACTCTCTGGGCTTCAAAAGGCGGCCCTGTCGGTAAATCTCCCGGATTTTTCCTTCGAGCTTCCTTCGGGGAATCATCACGAAACGCCCGCACCCCAAGCACTTGATGCCGATATCCACCCCAAGGCGCACCACACGCCACTTCTGGCTTCCACAGGGATGGGTCTTTTTAAGGGTCAAGATGTCGTCTACCTCGAGGTGGAGTATGCCCACCGCCATCACCGTCACTCTGCAAAAACTTCTTCGCAGTAAATCTTCTCAAGGGGCCGACGAGTCGTGGCCTGAGGGATTTTCACCGGGTACCCCAGGGGGGTTACTGCTACCACCCGAACCTCTGGGGGAATCTGACAGATTTCTTTGATTTTCTCCTCATCGAAGGCTCCTATCCAGCAGGTACCAAGGCCCTTTGCCCAGGCTGCCAGCATGAGGTGGGTCAAGGCAATGGCGACATCCACCGGCCAGCTCTCCATGTACCCTCCAATCCACCCTCCTCGCCC
>JACIZN010000096.1 GCA_014359405.1 Candidatus Caldatribacterium sp. | reverse complement strand
CTTGTGCAGCGCATAAGCGCCCATTTCACGGGACTTTTCCGGGGCTTCTACACTGAGGAAATTCGGGAAAAGGGCACAAGGGTTGGATTTCGTGTCGTTACCCTCTCGGGAAAGAGGGGGATGCTCGCCGCAAAAGGAGCGTCCTCGCCTTTTCGGGTTGGTGCCTACGGGGTCCTCGTTTCAGAATTCGAAAGCATTGTGCTGCCCGAGCTTGAGGAAGCTCTGCGCGCAGAAGCTCCCTGTCTCATTGATGAACTCGGGAAAATGGAGTTCTTCTCAGAAGGTTTCCGGAAAATCCTTCCACCTCTCTGGGAGAAAGCTCCTCTTCTCCTTGCCACAGCCCGTTTTCCCCAAATCCCCGGGGTTACAGAGTTCCTCAGCCAAAAAGAGGTGCGCTCGTTCCTCCTCACTTCAGAGAACCGGGAAGAGGTCTTCGCGCAGGTCCTTGAGGAAGTCCGGACCTTCACGAAGGGAGGATAACGCGGCTTTTCATCGAGAGCTCCTCAACAATGGTGAGGGTGAGGGACCTGGCGAGGTCGATTTCTTCGGTTACAAAGCCCTCTTTTCCATCGGGAACACGAACCTCAACGTAGGGACGGAAAGGCAGAACCGGATTGAGCCGGCTCACCACCGCTTCCCTGCCATCTGAAAGCCGCACCACATCGCCCACCTGGTAAGGGGAGAGATGGGCCACAAAAAGGCGGACGACCTCTCCATCGAGCCTGTACCCTGCATTCCCCATGAGGTACTCGACAACTTCCGAAAGAGGGAGGGCCTTGCGGTACGGGCGATGAGAAGTTAAGGCTTTGTACACATCGGCTACTGCGACGATTCGGGCAAAGAGATGAATCTCCTGAGGTCCAAGGTGCAGGGGGTACCCGCTCCCGTCAAGGCGCTCATGGTGCTCAAGGGGTACAAACTTCACGAGGTCCTCGAGGCCCTTTTGCTCGTCAAGGATGTGCTTTGCCGTAAGGGGATGCTGCTTGATAATCCGCCACTCGTTCTCGCTCAAAGCTTCGGGTTTTCGGAGGATTTCCTGGGGCACCTTGAGCTTTCCAAGATCATGGAGCAATGCTCCAAGGCCAAGCCGAAGAAGCTCTTCATGCCCAAGGCCCATGAATTTCCCGATGAAAAGGGCGATGATAGCCACGTTCAGAGAATGGGTGAAGGTGTAGTCATCGTGGCGCTTGAGCTGGACAATAGGGATGACGAGCTCCTCGTGGGCTCTGATCTCCTCAAGGATAGAGCCAAGGTTCTCCTCAAGGGGCTCAAAGGACACAGAGCGACCCCTTGCGAGATCCCTCATGGTGTCCTCAAGGGAACTCAGAGTCCTCACCTTGGTCTCAAAGGAGACGTCCTCTTGAGCCGCTTCTTCCCGAACCTCCTCGACAATTTCTGCCACAACCGTTTCCAGAGCTCTCTGCCGAAGGCGCGCGAGGAACCCCTCAGTGACGGTCTGTCCCCGGAAAAGGAGAACTCTATCGTTGTCATCAAGGAGGGTGAAGGGGACAGTAGCACCCACCTCAAGACGGCGCACAGGAATACGAATCTTTCGAACCCGCCGCATCACCATGAGAGCTCCCGTCCGGCAAAGGAGGTGAAACTCGGAACCCTGCTCTCCCCCTGGTAGGAAAGGTACTGGGAAAGAAGAGCGTCAAGGGACCTGAAAATCTCGCGATGCACTCTCAGCTGTACCACACGTCCCAGGGGAACGTCAACGAGGCTCTGGAGGAATCCAAGCTCTTCCGGGGAAAGGGGAAAGAGCTCCCGCGTCCTACCACTACAGGCATCGCACACCACGCCTCCCAAGGCCACGCTGAAAAAGGAGGGCACGTTGTGGAGTTCCCGGTGGCAGTGGATGCACTTTCGGAGTTCTGGAAAAACGCCCAGAGCCCCTGCAACGTCAAGCCGAAAGCGCACAAGTAAAGGACCAATACTCTCTTCTGATCGGAGGAAGGCTTCCCAAAGGAAGAGGATTTCCTCAAGAACCCTCTCTTCTTGCTTTTCAAAAGGGAAAAGGCGGTCCACAAGGTGGAGGAGGTACTCCCCCGCCATCCACCGGAGGGGAGTCCGCACAAGGCCCCGAAAGCTCCTCTGAATCTTCCCCTGGACGACGAGGGGCATTCCCCGGGCGGTGTAGAAGAGGAACTCGGAAAGGGAGAAAAAGTCCAAAGCAGCCCCGAAGCGATTCCCCACTTTTCGGGCTCCTTTGGCCAGGGCCTGGAACTTCCCCCGTCTTCTGGTGAAAAAGGTGACAAGGCGGTCGATTTCTCCAAAGTCTGTTGCCTTCAGGACAATCCCCTCATCCAGTGTGTACCGGCTCACCGCACCTTGTACCCGAAGCGGCGCAGGACCTCCTCCCGCTTGCGCCAGTTCTTTTCCACCTTCACCCAGAGATCAAGGTACACTTTCTTCCCCCAGTGGGCCTCGATGTCCCGGCGGGCTTCCTCTCCAATTTTTTTAATCATGCGGCCCCCTTCCCCAATCACAATCTTCTTGTGGGATTCCTTCTCCACGTAAATGATGGCCCGGATGTAGAGGAGGGAACCCCGGTCCTTGAACTCCTCGACTCGTACCTCAACCCCGTAGGGAACTTCTTGGTGCACGTTCCACCAAACTTTTTCCCGGATGATTTCTGCCGCAATGTCCCGCTCGAAGGCATCGGAAATAATTCCGGGCTCGTAGTACGGAGGGTTTTCAGGGAGGTACGCCACGATTTTCTCAAGGAGAGCATCGATACCCTCACGGGTTACACAGGAAATGGCAAATTTCTCGGCAAAGGGATAATACGCCCCCAAGCGCCCAAGAATTTCCTCTACCTCTCCCTCTGAGAGCAGGTCTTTCTTGTTGAGGACAAGGAAAACCGGTTTCGCAAACCCGGAGAGCTTCTCTAAGTATCCCTTCTCTTCCTCTTCCTGGAAAGAGGGGTCCGTCATATAGCAGAGGAGGTCGATGTCAAGGAGAGTATCCTCAATCTCCTGCATCATGATTTCTCCCAAGCGGTCCTTGGGGGTGTGGAGACCGGGGGTGTCGAGGAAGACAATCTGGGCTCCCTCGAGGTTCAAAATTCCCTTGATAACCCTCCGGGTGGTCTGGGGCTTGTCGGAAACGATGGTGACTTTCTGTCCGATAACCTGGTTGAGGAACGTGGATTTCCCGACATTTGGCCGTCCCCAAATGGTAACGAATCCTGAGCGAAAGGCCATAGCAATCACTCCTTTACCAAGGTGAAAGATAGGGGAAGAAGTTCACGCAGCGGTTTTGCGAGGTATGCTCCGCTTCGGTTCCCGGCAATAACCTCTATATCAAGGCCGAATTCCGCCAGCGCCTGTCGGCAGGCACCGCAGGGGAAGCAGAAGTCCACCCCTTCAGAAACGATGGCAATAGCCTCGAACTCCCTTGCTCCCTCAGAAATTGCCTTTCCGAGAGCCACTCGCTCCGCGCACAGGGTAACCCCAAAAGAGGCGTTCTCCACGTTGCACCCTGTGAAAACCCGGCCATCCCGCGCGCGAAGGGCCGCTCCCACCCGAAAGGAGGAGTAAGGGGCATAGGCGAATTCCAGGGCTTTCACGGCGCTTTTCAGGAGTTTTTCCCGTTCCTTCTCCTTCCGGTAAGCCGAAAGGAGCGCCTCGGTCCTCTCCATCATGTGCCGGTGCTCCTCAAGAGTCCGATCGTCGTACCCGAGAAGGTGCAAGAGCCCGTGCACCACAAGGAAAGAGAGCTCTTCAGAGAGAGGAACCCCCCGATCCTCGCTCATCTTACAGGCTAAAGGAACGCACACAAGGATTTCCCCCCATACCCCATCGGGGTCCTCCCCGTAGAGGAAGGAGACCACGTCCCCCACCTCATCGAGGTGGAAAAACCTCCGCTTCACGTCCCTCATGCGTTCTTCATCAATGAAGGCCACAACGAGCTGTCCCCTGATGTCCTTCCCCTCCTCCCTGAGAACGAAATTCACAAGGTCCTCAAGGAAACGCCGGGAGAAGACCCGGTATTCCGTTTCGTTCACCACTTCAACCTTTCTCACGGCTTCCTCCTTCGGTAAGCTCCGGATAAGGAACCCGGACATGCACCATGCCGCTCAAAAAGAGAACAAACCGGCGCGCAATGCGGTTGATATCCCGGAGGGTCAAAGAAGAATCGTCAAGCTGCCCATCCTCAAGGTACGTTCTCACGATGTTCCGCACCGTCATCTCTATCCGCCGAGGGGTGGGATCCCGCATGCTCCGCACTGCCGCTTCGACACTGTCGGCAAGAAAGACAATGGCCTCCTCTGGAGTCCGGGGAAGAGGTCCAGGATACCGGAAGGTATCGCGACTCACCTTTCCCTTCCCGCTTCGCAGCGCCTTCTCGTAGAAGTACCGCACCACGCTCCGCCCATGGTGCGATCGGATGATATTCTGCACCTCTCGGGGAAGGCGGAATTCCCGGGCAATCTCAAGGCCATCACGAACATGGTTCACAATGACGAGAGCACTCAGGTAGGGAGAGAGACGGTTGTGAATGTTCTCTCCGGGGTTCATCTGGTTTTCGATGAACCACTGGGGCCGCTTGAGCTTCCCTATGTCGTGGTAGTAGGCTCCGACCCTTGCAAGGAGGGCATTAGCACCAATTTCTTCAGCCGCCACCTCGGCGAGATTGGCCACCACGAGGCTGTGACTGTACGTCCCCGGAGCCTCGAACATCAGCCGCTTGAGGAGGGGGTGATTCGGGTTCAGAAGCTCCATGAGGCGAACATCGGTCGTTACGTGGAAGAGGTGCTCGAAAAGGGAGAGGCTGCCCAGGGCAATCACCGAGGCCATGACACCTCCTGCTCCTCCGTACGCCATGGCCGCAAGAACCTGAGAAGTTGCAAGTCCGTCATAGAGAGAAGAGCATCCCGCAAGCGCTGCCCCGGCAAAGGAGAGTAATACCCCCACCCGGATAAGGTTTCGACGCTTCAGGGGTGTCCTGAGGAAAAGAGGGAGCATGAGGTGCACGAAAAGAAGCACCGTCCCGGATAAATCCGGCCGCCACACCCAGAAAAGGAGGGGGAAAAGAAGGAGCGACTCTCCCAGGGCCACTTCTCGCCCGAAAAGGGTGGAGAGGACAAGGGGAAGGGCACCCATGACGGAAAAGGCCCCAGAGATTCGGCCAGCGAAGAGACTCAGAACAAGCACCGTGGCTACGGCAAGAGCGCGTACCGAAAGACCTACAGGGTCTTCGAAAAAGCGGGGCGTGAAGTGGGAGAAGTAGAGGTATCCCAGCACCACAACTCCGGCGACGAGGAGAGCAAGGATAACTGCGCGAGAGAACCTTCCCTCCTCTCCGAGCATCCCGAGAGCCGCAAGAGCCTGGATGTGGGCTCGCGTCACGATGTCCCCCTTGCGGATGAGGACCTCTCCCCGGCGAATGACTTTCCGTACCGGTTCAAAGGAGGCGAGGATACGCTCCCGGAGCTTCTCGGTTTCAGCCTCATCGACAACCGCATTGGGCCGGAAAAATCGGGCAACCAGAAGCCCTGCAACCCACATAGCCTCTCCCGAGAAGCCTGCCCGCTCAATCTGGGCGTTCATCTCAAGGAGTACCCGGTTGGCATCCTCGCGAGGGACGGGCTCCAGGAAAAAACGGGTGGCGAAGAGGTCGTAGAGGAACCCCCGAAGGCTCCTGTAGACCTCCTCAGGAGCCTCAAGGAGCCAGAGTACGGTCTTCGGTGTCACCCCCCACTTCCGGGCAAGGCTCTCCACCGTTTCGGGAAGAGAAGGAAGGGCTCCCTTCCGAGCCTCATCCATAGCGGCAAAAAACCCCTCCATCTCCTCCTTGACCTGGCGCACGATGCCCTCATCCACGCGGTACACTGGAGGAATCGCGGCAAGGATCTCCCTTTTGCGCTTCTCTGTGGCCACCGCATCAACAACTTCCACCGTCCTCAGGGCAACCACGTCCCGAGAAGCCACCTGCCCTTCCCGGAGGGAGATACCTTGGAAAAGGAGGGGGATACCGAGAAGGGCAAAGAGGGATACCCCGTGGATGAAAAAGTGGGTGAGGCGAAGAAGCGAAACGCCCTTACCGCCTGGCCATATTCGCCTCGAAGCGTTCATAGGCAAGGATGATCTTTTGCACGAGATGGTGTCGTACAACGTCTTTCTCGGAAAGGTAGACGAAAGAGATTCCCGGGATATCTCGAAGGATTTCCTGAACCACTATGAGCCCGGAGCGCTTCCCCGGCGGCAAGTCAATCTGGGTGATATCTCCGGTAACCACAACCTTTGACCCAAAACCCATTCGGGTGAGGAACATCTTCATCTGCTCGGAGGTTGTGTTCTGAGCCTCGTCAAGGACGATAAAGGAATCGTTAAGCGTTCTCCCTCGCATGTAGGCCAAAGGCGCGACCTCGATGATGCCGCGCTCTGAGTAGCGCTGGAACCGCTCAGGCGAGAGCATTTCGTACAGGGCGTCGTACAACGGCCGAAGGTACGGCTCGATTTTTTCCTTGAGGTCTCCGGGAAGGTACCCAAGGCTTTCTCCTGCCTCCACCGCAGGACGCACGAGAACGATGCGACCGACCTCCTTTTTCTGGAGGGCCGCACAGGCCATGGCCATGGCAAGGTACGTCTTCCCCGTTCCTGCAGGACCTATGCAGAAGGTGATGTCGGAGTTCCGAACGGCCCGAACGTACTGGAGTTGACCCGGGGTTTTCGCCCGAATCGGCTTGTGGGAAGCGGTGACGAAGATGGTCCCTTCGTCCCTCCACCAGACTTTCTGCGTCTCCCGGAAGCTCGTGGCCATTCGGCGCAAATCTTCAGGCGTCGGTTCTGCTCCTTCCCTGAGGAAATCCACGAGCTCCGTGAGGAACCGCTCTACAAGGCTGAGGTTTTCCTTTCCCCTCCGCCGGACGACAATGGTGTCGCCCTCGATGCTCACATCGACCTCAAATACGCTCTCAATCACCCGCACATTGACATCAAGGAATCCGAAAAGCTTCTGGGCTTCCTTGATGCTCCCGAGGGTCAGACGGAACTCCTCATCTCGAATCGATACTTCCGCAGACAAGCTTCTCTATCACCCCGCTTCTAAGAGTTTCCGGATAACCTCAGAAACCACCTTCCCCTCCGCTCTCCCCTCCACCCGGCGCATGACTTCTCTCATGACCACTCCAAAAGAGGGCTTCTCGGGGAAGGCGGAGAGCACTTCCTGGATAAGAGCGGAAAGCTCCTCTTCCTTCATTGGAGGAGGGAGGAATTCAGAGATTACCGCTATTTCCTCTTCGGTCTGCCGAATGAGGTCCTCCCGATTTCCCTGACGGAAGTAGGCGAGGCTTTCTTCCCGCTTCTTTATGCCTTTCCGCAAGAGCGCTACAATCTCACTCTCTTCGAGGGGAGCGCGCTTCTCTA
>JACIZN010000095.1 GCA_014359405.1 Candidatus Caldatribacterium sp. | reverse complement strand
AGCCCGAACAACCCGAAGAATAAATGAAAAAAGACAGGGAGGGCTTAAGCCCTCCCTGTCTTTTTGAGGAGGGAGGAGCATGCCAGATAAGGTTCGCGTTGGCATCATCGGGTCGGGGTTTGAGGCCGAAATCCACGCCATCGCCTTTCAGAAGATTCCCCATGTCGCCGAGGTTGTGGCTGTAGCTTCACCCACGAAAGAACACGTTGAGTCCTTTGCGCAGCGTTTCCGCATCCCCCGGTGGTACACCGATTACCGCCGGATGCTCGAGGACAAGGACATCGACATGGTCACCATCTGCGCCCCGAATTACCTCCATGCCCAGATGGCTATCGACGCAGCCCAGAGTGGAAAACATGTGGTGTGTGAAAAGCCCCTCTGCATGAACCTCGAAGAAGCGGACCGCATGATTGGGGCTTGCCGGGAAAACCGGGTCTTTCTCTTCTACGCGGAGGAGCTCTGCTTTACACCGAAGTACGTGCGTGCCAAGGAACTCGTCGACGAGGGCGCTCTGGGGAAGGTCTACCTTGTGAAGCAGAGCGAGAAGCATTTCGGGCCCCATTCGGACTGGTTTTGGGATGTGGAACGTTCTGGTGGCGGCGTCCTTATGGACATGGGATGCCATGGGATTGAGTTTGCCCGCTTCATCCTTGGGAAACCAAAGGTGAAGAGCGTTTTCGCCCACCTTGGAACCTATGTCCACAGGGATAGGACTCGAGGCGATGACGAAGCGGTAACCATCGTGGAGTTCGAGAACGATGCATACGCCATCATTGAGAACAGCTGGGCCAAACGGGGAGGAATGGACGACCGGGCAGAGATTTACGGTGAGGGGGGAGTGACGTACGCCGTCCTCCACATGGGGATTTCCCTTGTGACGTACAGCGAGTACGGATACGGATATGCAGTGGAAAAGGCTCCCACAACGAAGGGGTGGACGTTCACAATTTACGAGGAAATCTGGAACTATGGGTTCCCTCAAGAAATGGAGCACTTTGCCCGCTGCGTTATGGGGCTTGAAGAGCCGAAAGAGACGGGAGAGGATGGAAGGGCGGTTCTTGAAATTATCTGTGCTGCCTATGCATCGGCCGGAGAGGGGAGAAAGATAGTCTTTCCTTTCGAGGCCAGAGGGGCCAAAAAGCCCATCGATTTCTGGTTAAAAGGGCAATGAGACCGAAGATCACCCTTCTCGGCTCCCAGGAGATTGCCCGGATTCACGAGGTTTCCTGTTCTATTCTTGCAGAAATTGGGGTGATTGTTCCTGACGAGGAGATTGTGGCCCTCCTTTGCGACCATGGAGCGAGGGAGAGAAACGGTCGGGTTCTCATTCCTCCTCTTCTTGTGGAGGAATGCGTGCAGAAAGCGGGGAGGTCGTTCTCGCTCTACGGGAGGGATGGGAAGCGGTCGGTGACTTTCGCGCAAGGGGTAATGGTCTTCTGTTCCTCTCCGGGACAGTTTGCCTGGTTTGAGGATGGTGTACGACGAGAACCCTGTGGAAGAGATTTCCTCCGGGCGGTGCATCTTGCCCACCACCTTCCCCACATTGACGTCGTTGGGGGATTGGCCATGCCCTCGGAGTATCCCGATACCCTCCGGGAGGTGTACATGGCTCGAGAACTCTTTGCCCGGACGGATAAGCCGATTTTCCTCTGGTTCTCAAGGAGGGAGAATTTCCGTCGGGTCTTTGCCATGAGTGCCATATGTGCCGGTGGGGAAGAAGCTGCCCAGGAAAATCCCCGTCTTTTTGCCTTTCTTGAGCCCATCAGTCCTCTGCGGTTCCCTCAGGAAGGCCTTGCTATTCTCAAGGAGGCCACGTCTTTGGGGCTTCCGGTCATGATTGGTCCCATGGTCCAGGCGGGTTCCACGGGTCCTGTGACTTTAGCAGGGACCCTTGCCCAGGAGAATGCCGAAATCCTTGCGGGGATTGTCATTACGGAACTCCTTCGTCCTGGGACACCCGTGTGCTACGGGGGAATCCCTCACGTTTTCGACCCAAGGACAGGGAGTATAACCTTTGGTTCTCCAGAACAGGGGCTTTTGAGTCTGGCGATGGCTGAAATCGGTGCATTTTATGGATTTCCGGTGTACGTCAATGCCGGGCTCACCGATAGCTGTGCCTTCGACCCCCAAAACGGCTGGGAGAAGGGTGTAACCCTCATTATGGGCATGCTCTCCGGGGCTTCTACCTTCGGTCACATGGGCATTGTGGGGAGCGACCAGGGAGGAAGTCTTGAGCAGCTCCTTCTCGATGACGAACTCATCGGGTTCTGCAAGCGTATTATGCGGGGGCTGAGTGTGGACGAAGAGGCCCTGGCGTTTCCTGTGGTTCCTTTGGGGGTGCGTGAAGGGTCTTTCCTGGCTCTCGAGCACACTGTGAGTTTCCTGCGAAAGGAACTTTGGATTCCGTCCCTGAGCTTTAGGGGAAATTTTGATCCCGGGAGGGGAATCCTGAAAAGGGCACGCGAAATGATTCGGGAAATTCTTGCCCTTTCCTTGCCCCTCCTTGAGGAAGAAAAGCAAAGAGAGCTCGATGCACTTTGTGAGGAGGAAGGCAATGCCGAGGGTTCTCTGGAGTGAAATGACGGCCTGGGAGATTGAAGAGCGGAGAGAAAAAGGGTGTCGGGTCATTGTTCCCTGTGGGTCAACGGAGCAACATGGGGCTCACCTTCCCACGGGGACAGATACCTTCTGTGTCCTTGAGGTGGCAAAGAGAATAGCTGAACGGTACGATTCAGTTGTTGCGCCGCCGCTTTCTTTCGGTCTCTCCTATCCACACCGGGGTTTTCCAGGAGTTATCGAGCTCTCCCTGGACACGTACCTTGGGGTCATTCGGGATATTGCCTGTTCCCTTGCCCAGGGTGGCTGGAAGAGAATTGTTTTCCTGAACGGCCATTACGATAACCTGTACGCCATTGCCTACGCCCTTGCCGAGGCCTTTCCTTCTTTCCCTGAGGGAACCATTGCGTACGCCCTCTCGTACTGGGAAGGGCTTTCTGGGGAGTCCGCTTCTCTTTTCACCGAGGGTGGAAAGGGGCTCCATGCCGGTTTTGGAGAAACCGCATTGTGCCTTGCGATTTGCGGGGAACTCGTGAACCGGGAGAAGATGGAAGCCGAATTCCTCAACCGCCTGTCCTTAGAAACCCCGATCCACCTTGCGTACTTTTTAACCCATCCTGGGTCACTTTTCCGGGCAACACTGAGCGGTGTGTGGGGAAATCCTTCTGAAGCTACAGAGGAAACTGGAAAAAATCTTCTCGAGGAGCTTGTCGAGTCCTGTGGAAAGCTTATAATAGAAATAGAGGCAGTTTTTGCAGCACTTCCAAAGCGGCACTAAGGAGGGGGGCCTGGGGAGTCTTAGACTTTTGTCCCGGCTGACTCCCCGGGTGCACCCAAACCGCAGAAGATGATACTCTGTGCATCTCGAAAAATCAAGCATCCACGAGAGAATATTCCTCCGCTTCTTTTCCGGTTCCCTCTGGAACTCTTCTTCGATTCCCCGAATATTTCTCTTGAGGGATTGTTTGCCGAAAGGAGGTCGATGACGGGCACATGATTCAGACGGTCAACCTTACCAAGGAGTTCAACGGGTTCAGGGCGGTGGATAACCTCAATCTTCGGGTGGAGAAAGGGGATATCTACGGGTTTCTGGGACCGAATGGTGCGGGGAAAACTACAACCATTATGATGATTCTTGGCCTCATCCCTCCCACAAGCGGAAAGGTTTTCCTCTTGGGAGAAGAGCTGCGACCGAATAACGTCGAAGTGAAGCGGCGTATCGGTGTTGTTTCAGAGAACCAGTACCTGTACAAGGAAATGACTGCCCAGGAGTATTTGACCTTCTTTGGCGAGCTCTACGAGGTTCCCAACGTAGAAAGGCGCATTGATGAGCTCCTTGAGGCCGTGGGTCTCCGGAACGACCGGAATAAGAAACTCGGTGCGTATTCAAAAGGTATGCAGCAGAAGCTTGCCTTTGCCCGGGCGTTGCTCCATGATCCGGAGCTTTTAATTCTTGACGAGCCGGTGGCCAATCTCGACCCCACGAGCATCAAACAGATTCGCGATCTCATAGAGGAGGAGAACCGGAGGGGACGAACCGTTTTTGTGTCGTCGCATCTTCTCTCTGAGGTTGAACGTCTCTGCAAAAAGGTAGCCATCATCAATCGGGGGAAGCTCCTTGCTGAGGACACCATGGACAACATCAAGCGCCGTCTGACGGACACCATCCGCATGGAAATCGAGGTTTCTCAGAACGCCGAAGGCCTCTCTCCGGAGCTCTCTACGTTACCCTTTGTCAAGGGGTTCACTATCGACGGGAATAGGCTTGAGGTCCACCTCAAAACGGAGCGAGATTACCGCCTTGATCTTTCCCAGTTCCTGTACGAAAGGGGATTCTTGGTGCTCACCATGAAGGCAAAGGAAATGAGCCTTGAGGATGCCTTTATCACCATTACCCAGCAGAATATTTCGCTTCTTGCCCAGGGGGAGGGAAACGCATGAGGCGTTTACGAGCTGGAGGCATTGTTGCCCTGAGCATTGGAGTGCTTGTTGCGGTACTCTTTGCGGTTGCGTACTTCACCACCCGGGTGAACTACGGCATTCTTAAAGGAACCGTTGTGGACCTTTACTCTCAGGACGTGGTGCGAAAACTCACCATCACCATCGACGGACGCTCGGATATTCTCTTCCGGAGTAAAGACTACCAGCTCACGAAGATTCCCCCTGGAAAGCATGTTCTCAAGGCCGAGGCTCCGTACTACTATCCCTTCTCCCAGGAGCTCGAGATAAAGCGTGGTGTGAATACTTTCAACTTCACCATGGAAGGTAAAGAAATCCCGGATCTTGCGGGAATCATTTGCTTTGCCGATCCAACCGACCGGGGAATTGAAATCGAAATTCGCTTCAAAGACTCCAAAGGTATTGGAATTTCCGATTTTCCAGGGATGCCTCTCAAGTTCGAAGGGAAACTCTATGTCCGAGAAGGAGATGAGGACAACTACTCCCGGGGCCGACTCCTCTACGAAGGACCGATTGAGCTTTTCTGGGATCCGAAGGCGTACCTTGCCCGAAATAAGGGGCTCATCCCCTGGGATAAAATCCAGATTGACCGGGAGAAGGAACACTACGGTCTTTTAGAGGTTGTTCTCCATACCCCGCAAGGGGATTTCACCGAGTTCGTTGAAGACGTGGAACTCCAGAAGAGGGAGGAGTGAATATGCGCGCCTTAAGGGTTATGAAGGTACTGTTCAAGAGAGATTTCCTGTACTCCCTCTATAGTTTCGGGTACTACGTGGCTCTCTTTGCCTCGTTCTTCGTCTCGTCCTTTATCCTCAAGAATTTCCTCGATAGCATTGGTGAAGAGGACATCTTGGTCTCTGCCTATCCCCTCAACTATCCCCTCTACATTACCCTGGTCATCATTTCCCTTTACCTCGTGATTATTTCTGGAATTTCCATCTCCCGGGAACGAGAGCAGGGGACCCTGGAGGTCCTCTTCTACGGTCCTGTGACTTCAGGAAGCTTCCTCTGGGGGAAGTACTTCAAGGACCTTTGCCTTGGCATTGTGGCCCTGGGATTTACAGCCGTCTACTTTTACCTTGTGAGTGCCTTCACCAATATCGGTTTTACGATGGGCCTTGTCAAGGCACTCATCATGAGCATTTTCCTCATTTCTTGCGTGGTGAGCTTTGGTCTTTTCATCTCCACTCTTACGGGGCGCATCCGGAGCTCTGTTCTTGCTCTGGTGGCTGTCCTGGGGAGCTTTCTTGCCATTCAGTTCGCGTACAATGCCCTTCTGGGTTTTGAAAAGGAGTCGCTTTCTGTTCCCATGCTCTACGTTCGCCAGGCAATGTCCTATGTCTTTCGAGGCATAAGCTGGATTTCTCCCTTTGCCTACCTCAGCCGAGGGCTTGACAGCGTGGTTCTTGAAAACCCCCTCCTTTACCTTGCCAATATCGTGTACGCTTTGGTGTACTCTCTCATCTTCATGTTCCTCTCGGTATACGTGATGAGCAAGAAGGGGGTGAAGGCGTGATGCGCCGGTTCGTCTTTCTTCTCCTTGTGGGAGCACTGGTCCTTTCCGGATGGGTGGCTTTGGCTCAACCGCCGCTACGGGAGCAACTCGTCTACTCACTGACTTCCTTCAATGGGTCCACGTACAGCAAGAGCTTCGCGCCCCAAAGCGAGGATACAATCTACCTCATTGCCAATACGAACAACATCGTGGTTCCCCGCAAGACGGTCGTCTACTACTGGCCCATTACCCGCCGGTACATGGCTGGCTTCAGCACCCTGAACGAGGCTGTTCCTGGTAAGCTCGAAATCCTCCAGGGAGGGAAGGTCATTGCTACCCTCGAGGAACAGAAGTACGTTCTCTACTACCCTGAGGGTTACTTTTCCGAGAAAACCATTATGTACCTCAACGAAGAGGCGGACGCGGCTCACGAGAAGTACAAGAAAGCCATGGATGAGTTCAACCAGAAACTCAAAGAGTACTACGAGGCCATGCAGAAGTACCGAGAGGAACTGAATAAATTCTTCGAAGAGGTCCGCCGGCGCAGGGAAGCCGGAGAAACAGGACCCCTGAACATTCCTGTCCCCAAGGAACCTTCTCCCCCGGATTTTGTGGATTTCTACGTTTCTGAGCCGGCTACGGGTTTCGTCGTGAACCTTCCTCCTGGCCACTATGAGATTCGGGTGAGGCTTGATGATGGGACCATTCTTGAGGGGAGCGAGAAGAAGCTCGTGGTCTTCACTTCCCGGAGAAAGGGAGGAATAGGCTACGAGATTATCCCGGGGAACCGCTGGACAAGACGTGAGAACTGTGATGACCCTTCCTGGATTATCCATGGAGTGGGGAAGAACGAGCTCTACTTTAACCCCTTCACGCAGGAGGAGTACAACGAACTCTACCACAATAAGCTCCAGGATCCGCAAAACATTGGGAGAATTGAGCGCTGGAAATGGGTCCATGTGGATCCCGTTAAAGACGCCATGTTGCTTTTTGGTCGTGGGAAAGAAGTCCTGAAAGCGGTGACTCGGGCTCCTTACTTCGTCAAGCAGATTCCCGGGCCTGAGCTCGGCTACGAGATTGTGGACTACGACGAGGACCTGAAAAAGCGGGGTTACAAACCGACCTTTGAGAGCTATAAAGTTGTCCTTGGTCCTGAACTCCCCAAGGTGGACTATACCATTCAGGTGGTAGCCGGAGAAGACCAGATGCCCCTTCCCAAGAGTGAGCGCACAATCAGACTTTTGCGAAAAGAGCACGGCATGTACCTTTACTTTTTGGCTCTTATCCCCCTTATAGTAGGGGCAGGGATTGTGGTAAGCAGGAGAGCTCGGGTTGAAGCTTAATTGTGTTCCAGGAAGCGTTCTTTCTTGACCGTTTGAACCGCTTTGTGGTCCTCTGCGAGGCAGATGGGCGGAGGTTCCC
>JACIZN010000094.1:6199-7443 GCA_014359405.1 Candidatus Caldatribacterium sp. | reverse complement strand
GCACTCCCATCTTGGAGACTTGTAACCCAGTTCACGAAAGGTTTCCATTTTCCGTCGTCACTCTGCCAGTCAACGTGTACGTATCCGTAAGGCGAGACGCTTTCACCCTCCTCCCAAGGGTTTCCAAGAAGGTACGCAACGCTGATATAGGTGTTGTCCCAGGAGTAGTCTACTCCAAGGCTTGCCTTCCAGTACGGCGCATCAAAAACCGGAAGAGAAATCCTTTCCCCATCCGGAAGCACCACGGTATGCACCCACTGTTCCGGCACAACCCAGGCCAAATCGCCTCGAAGTGTCAGACCTTCTATCCCTGCAAGGGTTCCTTGAAATTCCAAACCGAGAACAGATCTTTTGGGGTACCCAGAGCGAACTCGAACATCCCACGACCCTTCGGGGAGAAGAGAAATGGTCGTCTCTTTCGGGTAGGAAGAGAGGAAGTATCCGTTGATGTAGCTCAGGGCAATATCGAAAGAGCCAAGAGAGCTTCGTGCTCGAAGCGCCCAAATGGGTGAAGCAAACCCCACCGACGGCTCTTCCTTGGCGAGAACGATATTTGCCTTTTCAGGAACAACACCAAAAGGAACAAGAGAAGGCAAAAGGAGCTGCTTTTCAACAAACTCGGGAACGAAATTCGCTACAAAGCGGGGCTGATAGAAGAACTCAAGAGATGAAGTACCACTTGGGTACCACTCAAGATCCAAAGCTGGAACCGGGATTTTCTCTTCAATTGCAGACCTGCTGAGACCTTGAGAGAAAGGTCGGGGGTTGAGAATGTCCACAGGACTCATAATGTCCGAAGCTCCCCAGGTTACCTCAAGAAGCCCAATCCGGAAATCCGTTGTCTCCCAGGGTGCCTGAACTCCTTGGAGGCTTATCTCTTTCACCCTGAGAGGACGGATGTTGTTCTCATCCTGGTACTTGAGAAGGAGCTCCACATTCCCAAAGTAAGTGTCACTCAGAGACACCGTCGAGGAAAGGTCCACCGTCACACCATAGTCAAGGTCATTTTCTCTGAAGCCGTACCGACCCCAGGTGGTAACACTCCCCTGCGTCTCTAAAGCCACAGCTTGAAGTCCAAGGCTAAGCAAGAAAACGACCACAATCCCAAAAGAAAGCCATGGTTTCATCGTTGCCACCCTCGTCCTACAGTGTCGGTCGCTGGATGGTTCGAACGCTGAAGAAATTATCCGGTAGAGGAATATCCTCTTCAATAGAACTCACTTCCATTACCGTCGCATGATTCT
>JACIZN010000094.1:0-6189 GCA_014359405.1 Candidatus Caldatribacterium sp. | reverse complement strand
CATCTTTCAGAGAGAGTTTGAGAATTTGGATGCTTCCATCTTCTCTCTCCCGGATTTCATGGACCTCAAGAGTCTTCCAGAGGTTACCGGCAGTGTCAAAAAAGTCGATTTTCTTGAAGTAGAACTTCTCTTTGTCCACAACCATAGCAAGTTTTCCGTACTTTGAATCCGATTTCTTCGGTGTGAGTTCCAAATAGTAGTTCGCCTCGTCTTCCCCTTGGAGAACGCTCTCGTAATCTTCTTCCCCATACCCCGCGGAGAGATCGTCGTAACTAAAGTCGGTCCCCATGAATTTTTCGCTCTTACTCGAGCCGGCAATGAGACGAACCTTCTTGTACGCAGGCATGTAGAGGTAGATCTTTTCTCCGTTCCGAAGGCTCAAAAGGGTAACACCCTTCACATCCGCAGGGCTCAGGAAACGGAAGATAACCGAAGTCTTATCATCTCCCTCGTCTTTGAGGTACATGACCATCTCTCGAACCTCTTCCTTCCCCGAGGCATCGACAAGGGTAAGCTTTCCAACCGTTTTCTGAGTGGTGAACTGGGTACGCCGAGCCTCCACCTCATCGAGAATTTCCTCTGCGGTAAGGGCAAGAGCATGCCCTCCCACAAAGACAATCACAAAAAGCAAAAGCATAGAGAGAACAGAGAGAAAACGCTTCATGGGGAAACCTCCTTTCGTTTTGTATTCTCATCCCCAAGGTACTCCTCAAGATGGAGCACAAGGGAAAGCGCAATGAAAGTGTAGAAAACTCCAAGAAGGAGCACCGTCGCCACAAGGGAACCAAAAACCCGCAACATGTGAATTCGGGAAAGGGCCATAACGTAGAGCCCCCCGGCAACTCCCAAAGCGTTGAGAAGAATGCCTCTGCCTGTGTTGAGGAGGGTTACTCTGAGAGCATAGGAACCCGAGTTTGTAGCAACCTCCTTGTACCAGCGGGCTGAAAAGTGGATGGCGTAATCAATACCCGCACCAATGGCAATGCTTGCCACCATGAGAGTAGCTACGTTCAGGGGAATCCCAAACCATCCCATGACCCCAAAGGAAGTCGCCACAGTTAGGAGAATGGGAATCATGGCAATACTTGCCCGACGCACCGAGGCAAGCTGCAAAAGGAGCAGGCCAAAGACAATACCAAAAGCCAGGACCATGCTCTTAGCCTGCTGGCTGAAAAGCATCTCGTTGACACGGTTACTGATAATTGGAGTACCCGTAATCCGATAGGTAACGGCAATGTCTCCCTCCTCATCTTCAAGGTACGCCACTTCGTCGAGGATTTCATAGAGAGCAAAATCGCATGCCTTCTCGAGCTCCTTGCCCTGGAGCTCCTCAAGCCTTGACCGTAGACTCCTTACCTTTTCCCTTTTTGCAACCCGCTCAAGAGACGTTCTGAGAACCTCCCCAAGGTACAGGGCGCTGTCCGCATCCAGGGCGAGATCCTCCTCAAGGACCTTCTCAAAAGGGAGTCCCTCAGCAAGAGCCCGCGCAAGAGCCTCCCGAACCCCTTCAAGATCAAGGCCGAGATCCTCTATTTCGAGTTGAGCATCCTGGGCAACCTGAGCAAGAAAAGAAGGATCAGGTGTTACGAAGTCCTGCCAGGGTTTACCAAGGAACTCACGGACAACTTCCCAAACGGTGTCCCGGGGAAGAGAAACCCCAAAGAGAAGAAGGTCATCGGTGATGGTTTGCACCAACGCGTCGCGAGCAACCGCATCCTCAAGAGCAACCTTCTTCACCTTTTTAGGACGACTGGCAAGGAATGCCTTTGCCTCTTCAAGTTCTCTCTTGAGTTCTGCCGATGTTGTCTCCTCGGCTCTGAACTCCACTATTGTCTCCTTCTCATCTGCAGAAATCCTCCCTTTCAGGTACTCGCTATCCCCCACAAAAAACCAGAGATTCTGGATTTTTTCCTCATCGGCGGGTATTGCTCGCCATCCTTCCATGGCCTCGTTGAGATCGAGGAGAAAAGAAGCCAGAGAGGAAGGTTCCTGGAAATTGTGGAAGCGCTTCAGGTACTGAGCAATGCGGACCATCTCCCGGAGCACAAACGGCTCCTTGAGGTTTTCTGTGGCTACGTAGAGGTAGTTGTAATCCGTGCTCCCGAATCGGTCCTTAAAGTATTCGACAAGCTTCGTTATGGGGTGTTCCGCCCCCATCTGCATTCGGATGGTGGTTTCCACATGGATTCTTGGAATACCCATGCAGAGAAAGAGCGTAACGCCCACAAGAAGGGCAAAAACAGCACGTCTCCGATGGAGCAGGGAATGGCTCAAGAAAAGAAGGAAACGGTGGAAATGGTCACTTCTCTCTTTCGAAGGAGCGTTACCGCCTTTCTGGCGGAGCGGAAAAGCTGCGTACAGCGCCCCAAGGGAAAAGGTTGCAAGGACCATGCCGAAGAAAACCCCCAGGGCCGCGTAAAGACCAAAGTCCGATACCGGTCGAATTGCAGCAGTAAGAAGCGAGAGGAAGCCTCCCATTGTGGTGAGAGCACTCATGAGAATGGGCAAGAAAACACCCTTAAGAGTTTGCTCAACCGCTCTTGCACTCCCTGCGAGAGCACACTCCTCATGGTATCGGTTAATGAAATGAATCCCATAGGCACTGACAAGAGAAAGGAGGAGCACCGGAAGCGACGCCGAGATAACGGTGAAGGATTTTCCAAGGAACACCGCTACTCCCATAGCCCAGGAAGCAGCAAGAAGAGCGATGACAATCGGGAGCAGAGTCCCCCGAATGCTTCGGAAACCCCAGAAGAGAATGGCAAGGAGTACCCCTCCTGCCACAGGGGTCAAAAAGCGCATGTTCCGCTGCGCATCTTTTGACATCTCCTCCATGATGACGCGCGCTCCAAAAAGGGTAACTCGCACATCCTGGGGAATCTTCTTGGCGAGGATCCGCTCTACCTCACGAATGGCACTCGACTGGTCCACATTATCAAAAAAGGAGATGAGTACAATTGTCCCCTTCCCATCAGGGGTGACAATTTTTCCCCAGACAAGGTCATTTCTCCTCAAACGCTCCTCAAGTTGCCGGGCCTCCTCGAGGGTTTTCGGGAGGGCTTCCACAACTTCTCGAACTTCAACACCGTACTCCGTGGCGAGAATCTCCGGCATGTTGGTGAGGGCGGTTACCCCTTGAACGGAGGGGAGATTCCCTATCTCTTCAACAATTTCCTGGAGGAGGGAAAGGTTCTCAGGGGTAAAGAGATTGTCAAACTCTAAGGCAACAATGAGGTTCTTCTTCTGGAAACCGGAGAATTTTTCCTCTAAGGAGTTATAGAAGGAAATTTCCGGATCGTTTTCTGGGAGATACCTGGTGATATCATCCTCAAAGCGTATCCCTTGCAGTCTCCAGAAGAAAAGGAAGGAAAGGAAAATCGTTACTCCGAGAATGGGCCAAGGATGTTCTTGTATCCACCGAGCAAGGCGCTCCATTGCTCCACCTCCAGGAATCATGAACTGACCGTTCAGTCGAAAAGTATACCGCGTGCTTTCTTTTTCTGCAATTCCCTGTTTAGGTTCACATCATGTGGGACACTCTACAATTCCAGTATCCCTCAGGTACTCCCAGGGAGTCCTGTACCCTAAACTCCAATGAGGTCTTCTTCGATTATACACCTCTTCCGTCCACCTCTTGAGGTGGTCCCTCATGGTCTTGAGATCAACGGCATCATCGTAGTAGGCCCAGAACTCTTCCCGGAAGGTCCGATTCAGTCGTTCCACCACCCCATTGAGTTTGGGGGAACGGGGAGGAAGGACGAAGAGCTCAATGCCATATTCTCTGCAGGCCTCCTCAAACTCCCCATAGAACTCACTCCCTCCATCCACCTGGATACCCCGTACAGGAAAGGGACTCTTTTGGAGGAGCTCTTCGAGGAACTCCCGGGCTAATCCTGCAGTGGCTCTCGTGTAGAGGGAAGCAAAGGCAAAACGGGAGACAACACAGCTCCCCGAGAACTGCTTGTAGACCACTCCAGGAAGGGGGCGAATCTCCAGGGTATCAATGGCGATGAGGTCTCCGGGTTCTTTGGGGATGTAGTCCTTGGGTTTCCTCTTGGCATAGGGTCTTTTGGTCCTTGCACTCTTTTTCACCTGGACTTTCTGGACTCTTGCTTCCTTGAGGACTCCTCGTCTTCTCAAGTACCAGAGGATCCTCCCTACGGTGGAAGAGGAGACCTCAAAACCCTCTCTTTTGAGGAAGAGGGTGAGCTTCTCCTTTCCCAGGAAGGGATAGGTCTCTTTGAGCTCTTGAATCCGCTCAACGGGCTCTCGAGTCCACCTGGGTTTGTGGACCTTCTTGGGTCTTCTGGAGGGTATCAGGCTCTTCAGATTCCTGGGGTTGAACTTCTTCTTCCAGCGGTAGTAAGTGCTCCGGGCAATGCCGTATCTCCTGCAGGTGACAGCAACAGGGTGTTTTCTGGCAAAGTCGAGAACCTCAAGGCGAATCTTGGCTTTCTTGGAGAGTCCATGGATTTTGGCAAGCTTTGCCAAAGAGGCATACCCAAAGAGGGACTCAAGGTGGAGTGAGGAACCGGAGAAACGGGATAGACTTTCCGTTCCTCTTGTGCTACTCTTTGCCATGGGAAGAGAGGCCTCCTTTCTGCGATTTCTTTCCTTGGAGTTAGGATACAGGCCTCTCTTCTTTTTTGTCTACCCTACCTGTTGCAGATCTGTGTGAACCGGGACATCCCTACGATCCAAATCCAGAGTCCTCGAGTTTCCAGGCATTCTTGTAACTGCCAAGGATCCGAAGGAGGGTGCTTTTGGACCTCAATTCCTCAAGGAGCTCCCGATACTTCTCCTCGACAAGGTTTCCTTCCCAGTCCACGTAGAAGAGGTACTCCCAGGGCTTCCCCACAAGGGGACGGGACTCGAGCTTCAACAGGTTAACTCCCCGACGAGCAAAGACCCCAAGAGCTTCGTAGAGGGCTCCCGGATAGTTTCGCAGCGCAAAAACGCAGGAGACTTTGTCGTGTTCAAGGAGAGGTTCAAAATGCCTGGCAATAATGATGAAGCGGGTGAAGTTCCGGGGATTATCCTCGATTTCCTCCTCTGCCCTCTCAAGGCCGTATTTAGCGATGGCCTCCTCACTGGAGATGCACCCGCTTCCCGGACCAAATTCCACCGTCCTTCGTGCAGCCTCTTCGGTATTTCCCACGTTGATGATCCGGACATTTCTGAGGCTCTCGAGGAATTTCCCGCACTGGGCAAACCCTTGGGGATGAGCAAAAAGCACCTGGAGGTCCTCTCGCCCTGTTCCAGGGTAAAGCCCAAGATGTTGAGAAACACGAATGAACCGTTCTCCGACGATAAATATCTCCGGAAACTCAAGAAGAAGGTCAAAGTTGTGGTGAATGCTTCCTGTTATGGTATTCTCAATGGGAAGCACCCCATGAGTAGCTTCACCACGAGACACCCGCTCGAAAATCTCTCGGAAGTTCTGGCAGGGGAGAAACTCGGCGTTTTCTCCAAAAGAACGCCGGGCAACCTGAGAACTGAAGGACCCCTGCTCCCCGAGGAAAACCACTCGGGATTTCCCAGAACTCTTCGGAACCGAGGACATTCTGAGAAACTCCTCGGCAACAACCCTTTTCTGGAGTTCTCTGCCCACAAGAACACTAATGACCTCAAGGTCCCGCATGAGCTTCCGGAACTGATCAGGGCGAAGGCTCTGGGGTCCATCAGAGAGAGCCCGCTCAGGCTCCGGGTGCACCTCAACCATAACCCCATCAGCTCCACAGGCCAAAGCAGCTCTGGCCATAGGAATGACCTTCTCTCGGAGACCTGTGCCATGGCTCGGATCGACAATGACAGGAAGATGCGAGAGTTCCTTAATGAGGGGGATGGCTGTAAGGTCGAGGGTGTTCCTCGTGAGGCGCTCAATAGTTCGGATGCCCCGTTCACAGAGAACGACCTGGAAATTCCCAAGGCTCAGGATGTACTCGGCTGCGAGGAGGAAATCTTCAATCGTCGCCGACATACCCCGTTTCAAGAGCACGGGTTTTCGCAACGTGCCCACCTTTTTGAGAAGTTCAAAGTTCTGCATGTTCCGTGCCCCAATCTGAATCATGTCAGCGTAAGCAGCAACGATTTCAGCGTTTTCAGGACTCGTAGCCTCAGTAACAATCGGAAGACCAAAGCGCTCTCTGGCTTCGGCAAGAATTTCGAGCCCCTCTAATCCCAATCCCT
>JACIZN010000093.1 GCA_014359405.1 Candidatus Caldatribacterium sp. | reverse complement strand
GATCTGCGGGTAACCCCTTGATACTCCCGATGCTTCAGGATTGGACTTCCACCTTCCTTGGCAGGAAGGCTTCGAACTCGTTCCTTCGCAGGAAGGAGTTCTTTCTTCCAACCCTCCGGTTCTCCGATTCCTCGGAGCCCATGGCAATTTTAGAATACTCCAAGAACGCTTCCTTGTCAAACCGAACCCTGAAGAAAAAACCCTTATTCTAAGCCCATTTCCGGCGCCGAAGGTAAAACTTTTGCGTCAATGAAGCCAAAAATTCACAAGCCACAAAAAATCTTTGAAAAGTTTCGAGGGAATAATCGGGGGCATTTGTGGCTATACAGAGTATGGTCGGCAAAGAGATCCCGAGGACAAAAATCAGGCGGTCGGTATTTCTTGAGATTCTACTCCTCCTTGTTCTTGCGCCCTTTGCCTTTGCGGCACAGCCCATTCTCTGGGTCCCTCTCAGGGACGTTCCCGATATAGGAGCGGTCGAATGGGGCCTGGCAAGCTTTGTGAAGAGAGCTCTCCAGGAAGCTCAAAGACAGAATGCTCAGGCCGTAGTTTTCGAAATCGATACCTTTGGGGGACGGGTGGATGCCACGCTTTTCATAAAGGACCTCATCTTTCGTTCGCCTGTAAAAACTGCAGCTTTTGTGAACCCCAGGGCCTGGTCGGCAGGGGTTTTCCTCGCCCTATCGTGCGAAAGAATCTTCATGGCTCCTGACGGAAGCATAGGGGCAAGCGAGCCGCGGAACTCACAAGAAGACGTTAGCCAACCCGATCCTAAAACGGTATCGGCCCTTCGGGCCCAGATTGAAGCCCTGGCACAGGCTCGTGGAAGGAATCCGCTTCTTTTTGCCGCCATGGTGGATCGAGAAGTGGCCATCGAGGGGGTCAAGGAGAAGGGGGCGCTCCTCACTCTCCCGGCGCAACAGGCCCTCAAGCTTGGAGCCATCGACGGGATTGCTCGCGGGAAAGACGAGGTTCTTACCCAACTTGGCCTTGAGGGTCCGGTGGTGACCCTTTCCCCCTCCTGGTCGGAAACCCTGGCAAGGATTGTGACCCATCCTGCAGTGGTCCCCCTTCTCATCCTTCTCGCCTTTGGAGGTATTTTTCTCGAAATCATGACTCCCGGTTTTGGAGCCCCCGGAATTGTGGGTCTTACCTCGTTTTTCCTCTTTTTCGGTGGACGGTACCTGGCAGGCCTCTCCGGATGGGAATCCATGCTCCTTTTCCTTGCCGGCGTCATCCTTTTAGTCCTGGAACTCCTGGTCATTCCGGGATTCGGGGTGGTGGGAGTAACCGGGGTTGGAGCGCTGGCCACCTCTTTCTATCTCACCCTCAGGACAACACGAATTTCCTTTGCCGTGGCACTTTCTGAAACCTTCTTCTACCTTGCCATCGTGGGGGCAGTTTTTCTTTCTTTCCTCTTCCTCCTCCCCCAGAATCCCATCTGGAGGAAGATAGGACTTCGGGAACGAAGCCCCGCCAGGGAGAAAGAACTTTCTCCTCACGAGCATCTCTTAGGGAAAGAGGGAGTTACAAAGACCATCCTCCGTCCGGCAGGCGTTGCCGAGATCGAGGGCAGGCCCTACGACGTGATCAGCCGGGGAGAATTCATAGAGAAAGGAGTAACGGTGGTGGTGGATGCGGTACAGGGTAACACCATCATCGTGCGAAAGAAAAAGGAGGGCGAACCATGAACGTAAGCGGATACCTCATTCCTGCGGTAATTATTCTTGTGGTGGTGATTGTCTTCTTTTCCCTGGTACCCCTTGGGCTTTGGATTTCGGCCCTGGCGGCAGGGGTTCGGGTGAGCATCATCACCCTCATCGGGATGCGACTGCGTCGCGTCCCTCCGGCAAGCATTATCCTTCCCCTCATCAAAGCTACCAAGGCCGGTTTGGACCTGAGCGTGGGGTCTCTTGAGGCCCACTACCTTGCAGGTGGCAATGTCGACCGGGTGGTCATTTCCCTCATCGCTGCCGAGCGGGCCGGTATCCCCCTCTCTTTCCAGAAGACCTGTGCCATTGACCTTGCCGGGCGTAATGTCCTTGAGGCAGTGCAAATGAGCGTCCTTCCCAAGGTCATTGAAACACCAACAGTAGCAGCGGTGGCCAAAGATGGCATTGAGCTCAAGGTCAAAGCCAGGGTAACGGTGCGGACCAATATCGATCGCCTGATTGGCGGAGCTACGGAGGCGACCATCATCGCCCGGGTGGGCGAGGGCATCGTCACCACCATCGGTTCTTCACAATCCCACAAGGAAGTTCTTGAAAACCCCGACACCATCTCCAAAACCGTCCTCGATAAGGGTCTTGATGCAGGCACGGCCTTTGAGATCCTCTCTATCGATATCGCCGACATCGACGTGGGGGAGAACATCGGGGCAAGACTCCAGACCGACCAGGCCGAGGCGGATAAAAGGGTAGCCCAGGCGAAAGCCGAAGAACGAAGGGCTTTGGCCATTGCCCGGGAACAGGAAATGAAGGCCTATACCCAGGAAATGCGGGCCAAAGTCGTGGAAGCGGAGGCAGAAATTCCCCGGGCCTTAGCGTACGCCCTGCGGGAAGGAAAAATGGGATTCCTCGACTACTACTCCCTTCAGAATCTCCAAGCGGACACCCGCATGAGGGAGAAACTGGGAAGGGAGGAAGAAAAAGGTGCTGAATGACGCGAAAAAAGACAAAGAGAAGGTCCCTTATCTCCAAAGGAGGCTCAAGGAAGATTTTGCGCTCCTCTACCTCTTCCACGAAGTCCTCTCCGAACCAGTGTGCCGACGGATGCACCCTCTCTTTTGCTTTCCTCCGCAGAGGGTGTTCCGGAAAAGGTAAGGGGCAGATGCGGTGGCAACCCGGAAGCGGCTTGGGACACTTCTTGCGGTGGCAATGGCGGTGCTTTTTGTAACCTCCCCAAGTCCTGCCCAGGAATCCCCCTTTGCAAACGGAGAATTCTGGGTACGAGAGGGTCTTTCCCTCCACTACCAGATATGGTACCCGAAAGCACCTCAAGGGAAAGTACTCTGCATCCATGGTCTGGGAGGTTCCACGTTCTCCTGGCGCCATGCCCCCAATTTCCTTCTCCCGGCCGGATACCTCGTAGTTGCCGTGGACCTACCCGGCTTTGGGTACAGCGCAAGGCCCACAGGAACCACCCACAAAACAGAAAACCGGGCTCAACTCCTTCTCGAATTTCTCCAGTACCTCGACGGTACCGTTCTGCCAAAGGCATTGGCCGAGGAAAAGTGGTACCTCATAGGGCATTCCATGGGTGGCGCGGTGGCCCTCCTCATGGCCATGGAAGAACCAGAGCGATTCCAGGCCACCGTCCTCATCGCCCCAGCACTGCGAAGGCCCTTCAGTCACTTCCTCAAAATCCTGACTTCCTTCCCTCCCACCAGAGGATGCTGGACTACCCTTATTCGAAACCTCTTCCTCTCTCCGTCACGCATCTGGCACTTTCTTGAGAAAGCCTACGGACGAAAAGTAAAGGAAGAGGAGTTCCAGGGATACGTAAAACCTCTCCGACTCCCGGGAACGGCTCGAAGCCTTCTCAGCATGGTGAACACTGCCTCTTCCCTCAAGCTTTTTCCTTTCCGGGGAAAGCCCCACCCTCCCTTTCTCCTCATCTGGGGGAGTAACGACCGTTTCATTCCGGCAAAGGAGGGCAGAGAGTTTCAGAGAATTTTCTCCGACACACCACTCTACCTTGTCGAGGGAGCCTCCCACTGCCCGATGGAAACCCACCCGGGGGAAGTGTACCCCATGATTCTCGAATTCTTCAAAGCACCGAAAACTCACTCAGAAGCCTCAGGGCCAATATCTCCGTACTTGAGGACAAGGTAAGGAAGCCATATGGTGACGAAGAGATTGCCCAAGAAAAGGCCGATGTAGGGCAAAAAACCCAAGAGGAATGCAATCAACACCATGAGGAAAACGACCCAAAAATTACCCTGCGAGAACACGAAACGGAAAGAGAAACCCGCCGATACATCGAAACTTGCGTTCTCCACCGCCCCATGGGGAATGGCAGGTAAAAGCAAGGACGCCAGAAGAATCCCAGGTACTATGTAGAAAAAGGTCCCCAGAGCAACGATAACCGCAACAAGAAGAGTTGCCAAACCGACGTTGGCCAGACGCTCCGAAAGTTTGACCCAGGAATCCTGCAGAGAAACTTTCTCCCCCCGCATACTCTGGTCGAGCAAGAGCGCAACCCAAGCCATGCTGAAAAGAACTGCAATCTGGCTCACTACAGTGATCACGAAAACCTGCCAACCCATTCCCCTGAGGAACGCACCACGCAACCCCATCGACAGCGCTAATCCCACCACGCTCGCTATAAGCGAAGGCACAAGGATCAAAGGAACCTCGCCAAGGAGCCGAAAAGGGGTTTGGAATGCATCCTGAAGATTAACTTTGGACATGAATTCCCCCTCCTTTCACCAGGGCCGCTGCAGGCAATCCTGTGGGCCCTCTCTTTGAAGGAAACAGAACTTCACAACCGCCCTCATTATAATGCGTAGTCCCACAAGAGGAAAGGGAATTGAAAGCCTGGAATAGGTACCCATTTTACTACCCCCATAGCCTTGTTCCCCAGCGATGAGGCAAAACCCATCTGCTCCCTAAGGAGGGCGAAAATCCTTGAGGACAAAAGAGCAGAAAAGGAAGCGTACCAGGTCTGCGGCGAAACAAAAGCAACAGGTAAAGGAAATTGCCAGGCAAGATTCCGTACTCTCAAAGCAGAGAGCCATGCCCAAGAAGGGGGAGCGCAGCCGCCCCCATGACGCTGGCCCTCCCACGAAAAACACCAAGGAGAAGCTTTGGAGCGCGATTGAGGTCCAAAAGATGCATACGGTAAGCCTCTTCCACAAAACTAAACCAAAGTAGTCCTGCCTCCGAGACACCTCCACCAAGGATTATTGCTTCTGGATCAAGAACCCCAGCCATGTTTGCTAAAGCCAAGCCTAAATAAAAAGAAGCATTCCTTAGGATTTCCCGGAAAAGAGGGTCGCCGCTTTCTGCTCTTTCCACAATAACCGATCCTTCTACCTCTTCCCCCGCAAGATACCATGCCTCACGCTCCATGGCGCTGCCAGAGGCCAGAGCCTCGAGACAACCTCTTTTCCCACACCGACACATTGGCCCCTGAGGCATAACAACTGTATGACCTATTTCTCCACATATATTGTGGCTTCCCTTCACAACCTTGCGGTCCCAAACTATAGCTCCCGCGATACCGGTTCCAACGCTGACGTATAAGAAATCTCGAAATTCTCGACCTGCACCAAAGAATAGCTCAGCTAAGGCACCACCCTTAACATCGTGCTCGAGAAGGCATGGGAGGCCGAGCCTCTTCTCGAGAAGATTTCGAACCGGCACGTCCCTCCAGTTAAGATTCGCCGCATATACCACTACACCATTGTCGCTGTCAATAATACCTGGAGTAACGATGCCAATACCCAGAAGCTTGGATTTCTCAATATCCTTAGTCAAATAGTCCACGAGCGATGCTATCTCTTCGACCACTCTATCCGGGCCTTTGCAGGTGTAGAAAATTCTCTCAGAAAGCAAGACGTTTAATTTTTCGTCGACCAGAACACCGGCAATCTTCGTTCCCCCAATATCAATACCGCAGGAATATCTCAAGGCTGACCTCCAGAAAGCGTCACTCTTTAGTATGCCAACCCTTCCCGATTCGGATCAATTCCTTCTACAGGACAACCACCTTAGTGAGGTTCTTAGGGTTATCTGGATCCAAACCTCGCTTTTTGGCCCTGAAATATCCAAGAAGCTGTAAAAAGACGACGTCAAGGAGGGGCAAGAAAATGGGACTCACAGACTTCTCATCGTAAAGGACTTCCACGACCTTCGGCGAAGGTAAGTGCTCTAACCCTAAATGCAGGACGGTTGCTCCAAGACGCACCATCTCAAGTATGACTTCCTTCTCCATATCAAAGGCTGACTGAGAAGTCAAAGCTATAAGGAGTGTCTCCTCATCGACAATTGATTTTGGACCGTGGCGGAATTCAAGGAAATGGAAAGTTTCGGTAGGTGTTAGACTCATTTCCTTGAGTTTCAGTGAACCCTCCCAGGCTATTCCGTAAAGTGGTCCATTTCCAAGAAAAATAAACTTGGTAAACGACCCATGCTCCGCTAAATTCTTTACAACCGCCTCGTAACGAGAGATTAAAAGCTCAAGTGTCTCTGGAAGGGCGTTAAGATCAGATGTTGGCATACCACTTTTGGCCATCGCCAAAAAAAGGAGTGCAAGCAACATACTTGAGAAGGACTGAGTCATAACAACGCTTTGCTCTGCTGCCGAGGAAAGGACAATAGAGCAATCCGCGAGGCGGGCAAGTGACGATCCTTCCTGGCAAGTGATTCCTATGGCTTTCCCTCCAAAATGCTCTTTAAAGTAAGCGACTGCCTTAACGGTTTCCGTAGTCTCTCCAGAGCGCGAGATGCCAACAAAAAGGTAGCGTTCCTCAGGAAGGAAGACACCCTCGGGAAAGAGGAAAACTTCCGAAGATGGAACCCCCCTTGCCCGCTCTCTCGTAAATTTTTGCCAAAGATATGCTGCGGTGAGGGCTAAGTTATACGAGCTTCCACACCCAGCAAAAAGAGCTTCCTTATACCCTGAGGACAGGAAAGCCAGAAGCTCTTCCCTCTTACTTTCCAAGTACCCAAGAACTTCTCGCCATGTAATCGGTTGCCTTCGAATTTCATGGTAAGTATGATCAGGCACTTCACTTCCTCCTTTCGGGTTTCCGTGCGTTTTCAGAGTTTTCTCTCACCGTTGAGAAACACACCCTTAACATTGAAAGCCTCGTCAAATACTACAATGTCAGCCTTCTTGCCTCTTTCAAGACTCCCAAGAGTGTCATCTATCCCAAGAAGCTCTGCCGGATAAAGGCTCCCCAGCGAAGCAAGGTATGGGAGAGAGAAACCAAAGGCTCTCAAGAGATTGAGTAAGGCACCACGAAGACTCACGGTACTGCCCGCCAGATTTCCTGAGGAAAGAACACGAGCAATGCCTCTTTCAACCTTAATCGCTTCCCCTCCAAGCTCATACACGCCGTCCTCCATACCAGTTGCCCTTACCGCATCACTTACAACGATCGTTCGATGAGCCTTACAACCAAGAAGAATCTGCAAAATTTCTGGAGCAATATGTACTCCATCGGCTATAACTTCCACCCATATGCCCTCGAAGCCCAAAGCAAAGGCGAGGAGATTGGGCTTACGGTGATGCAGAGGTTCCATTCCATTAAAAACATGGGTAACGAGCCTCGCACCTAAAAGGTAAGCCCGGAGGCTCGTCGCGTAATCAGCCTCGCTATGCCCCAGGGATACCAAAACCCCCAGGGAAGCAAGATAACCTATTAACTCTAAGGCCCCTTCAATTTCTGGGGCAATAGTCACTCTTTTTATAAGGCCATTCCCCGCTTCGAGGAATTCTTCCATCTCTCTCACGTCAGGCAGACGGACAAAA
>JACIZN010000092.1 GCA_014359405.1 Candidatus Caldatribacterium sp. | reverse complement strand
AAAATCAGAGCAAAAAGGGGATCCTCCACGGAGGTCTTTGCCTCCCTGGCTGCCTCTTTTGCTGCCTCAAGAAGGCTTTCTCTTTCTCCTCTCATGATGTACCCCACGGCTCCCTGAGGTACACTCGCTCCCACAAACCCCATGGCACCGTCCGAGGTAAAATACGCAGGATCCCGAATGAGGAACTCCCCATATACATTGGGGAATCCCAAGGGGTAGAGAGCTCCAACCCGAGGAAGATCCTCCTTGGGGAAATCCCCTACCCGCTCCCGGTATGCTTCAAAAGGAGAAATGCCATCTATTGCAACCACTTCCCTTCCCCGGGTCTTTGTGACCACAAGGAGTTCCCGGGTCGGAGACCATCCGTGTGCAGCAGAGGAGGAGAAGGCAATTCCACTGAAAACCCCGATACTCACGGGTCCATCTGCACGTCCCCTCTCGGTGAACCGGAATTCTCCCGTCCCTCCCCCAAGGTAGAGGAAACGAGGACCAAGAACGTTGTACAGACCCTGAAGGAAAAGAGGAACCTCAAGGGAAGGGTCAGAAAGCACAAGGACAGTCCCTTCCTGAATAGAGGCTCTGCGAACCATCTCCCCGGCATTTTCCCCCAGAGTGTATGGGTCACTTGCATCCCCCTGGGGAACAAATGTCCGGGCCTCGAAATCCTCCCCAGAGAGCGTGCAAACCACAATTCCCTGGAAAAGGACTTTCTCTCCTGCAATGACACCCGAAGCAGAACACCCAAGAATTCTCGCAGAGGGAAGAGCTTTTCTGAGTACTTCTACCAGGACATTGGGATTGTACTGAGGGGTGGCAAAGAGAAAGGCAAAGGATGGCTTGCCGCTTTCCCGAAGAGCAGCAAGCAAAGCCTCCTGAACCGCTTTCTCCTCACAAGGGGCAGTACTGACACCGAGTCCTACTTTCACGAAGAAACATCCCACAGTTCCCCAAGAGTGGAAGTATTATACCACTTTCGTAGACCAAGAGGAGAGCAATGAGAGCAATGCAAGGACCTTGGTGCGCCCGGCGGGACTCGAACCCTCAACCTGCGGTTTAGGAGACCGCTGCTCTATCCTTTGAGCTACGGGCGCACCGGGCATGTTTTATTTTAAACAAGCTGGCGGAATTTATCAACAATTTCCTCGAGGGAGGGAACACCGGGAAACCATTCCCGCTGCGTCAAATCCATGGCTATGCGCTGGTACAGCCAGCTCACAAGCTGGATGAGGTCTTGTGGGAGCGAAGGAGGTGTACTCGCAACGTAAGCCTTCCAGTCGAAAGGATGGTCTTCCTTTGCCCTCTGAACTTCCTCGTACCACTTCGTCTTACGGTAGAAAGAGCGAAGGATTTCCTTACTCATGGGCATACCCTGAAAGGTAAAACGGCACTCATCAGGAGTCCCCACCACATCCACAAGGAGGAGATTGCGTTTTCCATCGAGAGCGAGTTCGATTTTCCCATCTTCATTCTCTATGCCTATACGGCGCATTTCCCGGGTGATGAAACGGTCCACAAATAGGAGCATCTCCTGGGCTCTTTTCACTTCTTCAGCACTGAGAATGCCCAACTCCTCAATCAAGGACCAGTTCACGTATCTATCCCGCTCTTCAAGCTTTGTAGAAACCTCAAGAATCGGCTCAGGGAGAAATGTCCCCGGAGGAGGTAGTTCAGTAAGCCCAAGGGCTTCTAAGGTTACCTTTCCTTCGGCAACACGCTTTCTCAAGCTCGATCCCTCGGGAAGAGTGTTGCGGTAAATGAACTCAAAGGGGATGAGGAAATTCCCCCGCAGATATCGGTACAGTCCATAGTCGTATCCTGTTTCCGTACGGGAGGGAAGAATGACGCGAAAAAGCTGAATATGCATGGTGTTTGCCGGTTCCCGAAGCTCTGAAAGCCTCTTAACCTCTCCTTCCTCCTCAAGACCAAGGTAGTGGGTACGAATACCGGCTTTCTCAAGCTTCTCAAAAAAATAGGCACCAATGAGGCAGAGGGACATCCCCTTGTACGGGATGGTATCAGGCATCTCCCCCCAGTCGAAAACAGAGTACCGGTCAGAAAAAACGAACTTGCCTCGACCAGGCTCCTCCTCACGAGGTGACGAGAGAACGACAAGGTCTTTTACGCTTCCCATAGGGTTCCTCCAAGTTCTTGCAAAGCGCTGCAAATACTTCTATACTTTTTTCAACATTATAGGGAAGGAGTAGAGAAATTGGAACTGGTTTTGGGAACGAAAGACGTATACCCCTGGGAAGCAAAAATCCGCAGAAGCATAGAAATGCGCCTTCGGGAACTCTTCGAAAAATGGGGCTACGTCGAGGTCGAACCACCAGTGCTTGAGTACTACGCCACTTTTGAGAAAACGATGAATGAAGAAATGAAAGAACGCACCTATAAGTTCCTGAATCGGGACGGAAAACTCGTTTGCCTGAGACCTGAGTTCACCACCTCTTGCGCCCGCATGCTCTCTCGGAGCAATAGCGCTCCTCCCTTTCGGGTATACTACAGCGGCAAGGTCTTTCGCTACCCTTCTTCTCCTTTCCGCACAGAAAGCGAGCTTACCCAGATAGGGCTTGAGTGTGTCGGCGGAACCAGCCCCTCAAAGGATGCCGAGGTTATTGCTCTCGCCATCCTCGCCCTTAAAGAGACGGGGATACGGGATTTTGAAATCGACCTGAGTCATGCGGGGATCTTTCGAGGAATCCTTGAGCATTTTCCTCTCCCTTCTTCCCGAAAGGAAGAAGCCAAAATCGCTATGAAGAAAAGAGACTTTGTCGCCCTGCAGAGGCTCTGCAAAGATGCGGATCCAGACCTTTTAAGGTTTCTTCTCCGCCTTCCCTTCCTCCGTGGGAAAAGGGAGCTCCTTGAAAGCCTTTCTTCCCTTTTTCCTGAAAACTTCGGATGGCAGAGGGCGGTACAAGAGCTTCGTGGCGCCTGGGAGATCCTTGAAGATTTCGGCCTCTCCGCGTATCTTTCCATTAACATTGGACTCGTGCGGGACTTTGACTATTACACCGGCGTTATATTTGAAGGGTTTTCCCCTCAAGTGGGATATCCCCTCCTTGCCGGAGGAAGGTATGATGAGCTTCTCCAGGCCTTTGGGAAAGATTTTCCTGCTTGTGGTTTCGCGCTCTTTCTTGAGCGAATCCTTGAAGTCCTCCAGAAGGAGTCCTCCTGGCAAGGAGATTGGTGTCCCCCTTCTCTCCTTTACCCCTCCTCCCTCCGAAGAAAGGTTTTCCAGTTTGCCGAAAGAATGCGAAAAAAGGGGGTTCCTCTCGTCATGGAGGAAATCCCAAGTGGGAAAATCACCCTCGTGACCACGCAGGGTTCCTTCTCCTTCGAGAGTCTTGAAGAAGAAGCACTTGAACGCCTCCTTGAGGAGGAAAAGCTGTGAAGAAACTCACTCTCACCATTCCCACTGGAAGATTGAAGGATGAGGTTTTAGAACTCCTTTCTCGTCTCCTTCCTGCACCTCTTGCCCTTCCCCCTCGACAGCTCGTCATCGAGGACCCTTCGCTCCCCTGGCGTATTATCCTCTCACACCCAAAAGACGTGGCTACCTATGTTGAGCATGGTGCTGCAGATCTTGGTTTCGTCGGCAAGGACATACTCCTTGAGCGAGGGAACGAAGTCTACGAGCTTTTGGACCTGCACATCGGAAAATGCATTATGGTTCTTGCCGGACCCGAAAGCGTAACGAAAGAGGATCTCCTGAAAAGAGAACACCTTCGTATCGCCACCAAATACCCCCACTTCACCCGCCAGTACATCCAAGGGCAAGGGATGCACGCTGACCTTGTCGTTCTCTATGGGTCGATTGAACTTGCCCCAGCTATAGGTATTGCCGACGGCATTGTTGACCTCGTATCCACAGGAAAAACCCTGCGAGAGAACCGTCTCCACATTCTTGAAGAGATTGTCCCCATTTCCACTCGCCTTGTTGCGAACCATGTGAGCATGAAAACAAAAACCATGGAAATCGAGGAATTCACAAGAACTCTAAAGGAAGTGATTCCCTATGAAGATCGTCCTGAAGCCACTCAGAGAACCTCAGGAAGTTAAGGAGGACCTCAGGATAGGTCGCCATGTCCTTTATGAAGCTCTGCAAAGGGTCGAGAAGGACGTCCGAAAAATCATTGAAGACGTCAAAGAGAAAAAAGACAAGGCCTTGCGGGAGTACACGAAAAGGTTTGATGGATGCGAGATCACCGAATTTCGAGTTACCCAAAGGGATCTCGAGGAAGCCTGGAAGGGCGTCTCAGAAGACTTCAAAAAAGCCGTAACGGTTGCCGCTCGGAACATACGAGCTTTCCACGAGCCCCAAAAACCTTTGCCTTTCTTTATTGAGCGTTCCCCATCTCTCCTTGGAGAGGTTGTCCGCCCTATTCGGAGGGTGGGTTGCTACATTCCCGGAGGAAGATTCGCCTACCCCTCCTCGTGCCTCATGACGGTCATCCTGGCTCAAATCGCAGGAGTGGAGGAAATCGTGCTCTTTACCCCTCCTGCAGAGAACGGAAACGTTCCTAAGGAAACCTTGGCTACCGCTTTCTTCTTAGGGGTCCAGGAAGTGTACCGGGTAGGGGGAGTTCAAGCTATTGCAGCGGCGTGCTTTGGAACTGAAACCATCCCTCCCGTGGAAAAAATCGTAGGCCCAGGAAACATTTACGTCACCGCGGCAAAAAGAATCCTCCAAGGCATCGTGGGCGTAGACATGTTAGCCGGTCCTTCAGAAGTCGTCATCATTGCCGACCGACATGCTCCCCCGGAGTGGGTTGCCCTTGACCTCCTGGCTCAAGCAGAACACGATTCCCTTGCACTCAGTGTCCTTGCATCTCCCAGCGAAGCCCTTCTTCTTGAGGTCAAAAAGCACCTCGAGAGGGAAATGGCCAACGCCCCTTTCCCCCTTGAGGGAATCGCGCCGATTTTCCTCTACCAGGTCGAAAGCCTCGAGACGGCAATAGACCTTGTGAATTTCCTCGCCCCAGAACACGTAGAGGTCATGGTGGAAAACCCTCTTGCCCTTCTTCCCCGCCTCCGCAGAGGTGGAGCGTTCTTCCTTGGATCTCATGCCCCGGTTGCCTTAGGGGACTACGGGTACGGACCCAACCACGTCCTTCCCACCGGAGGAAGTGCCGCCTTCTCTTCTCCCCTCTCGGTTAGGGATTTCTGCACTACATCTTCCTTTATTTTCCCTCTTCCTTCCGATCCATCCCTTGAGTACGAAACCTATGCAACTCTTGCCCACTACGAAGGACTCTTCTTCCACCGCCGGTCGCTTCTTGCCCGTGTGGGGAAGAAATTCCTCACGGATGTCGAACGAGAATGGGGGAGGATGTAACCTTCCCCCTACCTGAACATCTCTTCAAGAAAAACGGGAAGCACAAAAGCTGCCTGGTGAACCCGGGCGGAATAGTAGCGGGTCGGAAAGGGTAAGTCTCGTTTGCTCTGTGTTGGATCGTACTTTTTGGAAGCGATAACGTAGCTCCACACACCCCCAGGGTACGTCGGCACAAGTCCCCAGTAGAGACGGAGAATCGGAAAGACACCAAGGTGTCTCCAGAGCTTTTTCACTCGTTCGGCTTCGAAGAAAGGCGGCTCCATTTGGGAAACCAGAACTCCTTCAGGAGAAAGACGCTCATAGGCTTTCTTGTAGAACTCGGGGGAAAAAAGGGGTTCTGCTACTCCCCTGGGGACAGGATCCGTGGAATCCATAATGATAACATCAAAGGTCTCTTTTGTCTCCGCAATGTACTCTGCTGCATCCCCGATATGGATTCGAAGTCGAGGGTCATCCCATTTCCCAAGCTGGGGAAAGTACTTCTGGCAAACTTCAATGACGCCCTCGTCGATATCCACAAGCACAACCTCTTCTACCGGGTGCTTCAAGACCTCCCGAGCTGCTCCCCCATCTCCCCCTCCAACAATGAAGACCTTCCGAGGGTGAGGATGCGTCACCATAGCGGGGTGTACAAGCATTTCATGGTACATGAACTCGTCCTTTTCTGTGGTCTGAACAATGCCATCAAGGAGTAGAACCCTTCCGTAGAGATATGTGTCGATAACTGCAATTTCCTGGAACTTCGTTCGTCCTACAAAAAGCGTTTCCTTGACCTTGAGCGCCATCTGGTAGTTCTCAATGTAGTTCTGGACGTACCAGAGTTCCATCCCCTTTTCCCACTCCTCTCTCAAGCTCTACGATCTTAATATCCTGAGGCTCGAAGTACCGCTCAATAAGGGGCACACTGGTTCTGGGATCACAGGACGTACCGAGAAAAATGTCCAGTGCTGCATACCCGTACTCAGGCCAAGTATGGATAGCAACGTGTGACTCCGGCATCACGAGAAGACCGCTCAGCCCGTAGGGCTCAAACTGGTACACATGGAGAGCAAGCACTTCTTTCCCATATGCTGCTGCGAGATCCCGAAAAAAATTCTCAACTAACCTCGCATCGTTGAGAAGCTTTGACCCCACGATCTCTACAAGAAGATGCCTCGCCACCGTTTCCGCATGCAATACATCCTCACCCCCTTAGCCCAGCAACAAGAAGACACCTCTTCTCAGTGCGATCCCGGCGGAAAGAGTAGAAGAGGCTTTCCTCACAGAAGGTGCAAAAAGAACTCACTTCAAGATTCTCCTCCCTTACCCCCTCGCTCAAAAGATCCGCCACCACAATACCTTTGAGGTCCACAAAGGCTTTTTCCTTTTGCCACCGAACCCATGCCCCTTTACCCTGGGCTGCAAAGATCTTTGCAACCTCTTCTCCTACCTCGAAGCAGCAAGGACCAATCGCTGGCCCCACACCTCCAACAAGTCGAGACGGACTAACAGAAAAACGCTCCCGCATGGCTTGCAGGACTCTGCGGTGGATTCCCCGAGCAATGCCTCTCCAGCCGGCATGTACAAGGGCCACAACTTCACTTTCTGGAGCAAACAAGAGTAGAGGCACGCAATCGGCAACGAGTACGCCACAGTAGAAGCCCCTTCGTCTCACAAGCACTGCATCCGCCACACGGCAAGAAGCATTGTACCATACCTCATCATCAAAAACGAGAAAATCTGTACCATGAACCTGGTAGGGCACAAAAATGGGACCAATCCCAAAGAGGTGGGAAATTACCTTCCGTCCTTCCTCGGTTCGAACATCGTAGGGAGTACGGCGGGTTACGAAGAAATGTTCAAGATGGGGAAAACCAGAAAGATTCGCAAAGCGAAGGACAAGTGTGCTCTCTCGTTCCTCAAAATGCATACCCGGGATCTCCGTCCAGGGCCTTTCGGTACGCTCGAACAAGACGAGCAAAACCTTCCATAAAATCCCTCTTATCCTTGTGTTCTATAATGTACTCCAAAAGGGCTGAGCCGACAATGACTCCATCAGCGTAAGTAGCAACGTGTGTTGCCTGCTCTGGACGGTGAATGCCAAACCCGGGAAGAACAAGGACGGAGACACGGTTTTTAACGTATGTAATCCGTTCCTCGAGGGCCTGAAAATCGACCTCCGTCTTCACCGTTACAC
>JACIZN010000091.1 GCA_014359405.1 Candidatus Caldatribacterium sp. | reverse complement strand
GGACATTGTACTCTGTTATTACATCAAGCAACTCTTCCACAAAAGGCAGATCTGTCACAAGCTTCTCCATAAAGCTTTCGTAACCTACCAGAGTCCAAGCCCTTTCAAAAAGGAGAATATGCTGGAGACCAACAATGTACATATCGTTGCGTTTCTGAGATAACTCCTTTTCTACGTGGTCAAATATACCGGGTACTGTAGGATCCGGAGGAGAAAATCCTTCTAAAGAAGCACAGCCCGCTAAGGGATGAATGTAGGGCCAGACTCCATTGGGGTTTACCTTCCAACCCACCCCCCAGTTATCAAAAATCACCCCGAGTCTCTCGTCATACTGCACAAGGTTTCGGGCTACAGCGAGGTTGAGCATCTCCCAATCCTCAGTACTGCCTGAGGAGTAATACTCAGCAGCGCAGAGGGGATATACATAGAAAATATGGTTTCCCACCCACTCTTCAAGTTCATCGCCAGAAATACGAAGTTCCTCACAAAGCTTCTCCTTTCGGCGGGGGAGAAAGTCCAGTTGACTTGGCAGATAATCAATGGATTTCCCTTCGATCATTGCCTTAACTCTCTCTCTCTTTGTCAACTGAAACACCTCGCTTTCCAAATCGCACATGATCAACAGTTTACCCCCATCATCATGTGCACTACCTCTGATTGATTCGTCTCTCCTACCAATCTTTCCCCCACAACTTCTCCACTACGGAGGACAACAATCCGATCTGCCACACAGAAGACATGTTCCAGATTATGGCTAATGAGAATGACGGAAATACCCTTTTCCTTCAGTTGCTTGATCAATTCCAAGACTTTCTGACTTTCTTCTACTCCAAGGCCAGCTGTCGGTTCATCCATGATGATTACCTTTGGAGTGCCCCCTACATACACACTTCTTCCAATGGCTACAGCGTGTTGCTGTCCCCCGGAGAGAAATTTCACCTTTTGGTGGATGGATTTAATCGTGGTCTTCAGCTTATCAAGAATACTCATCGTTTCCCTCTCCATTGCTCTCTTTTGCAACAATCCCAGATGGTGCTTCTCTCTACCCATGAAGAGATTAGTCGTCACGTCTAAAACCCCAAAGAGGGCAAGATCTTGATACACAGTCTCAATGCCCATCTTCCTTGCATGGGCAGGAGAGGAAAATACAACCCTTTTGCCCTCAAAAAAAATCTCTCCCTCATCTGGCTGCAAATATCCAGAGATAATCTTAATCATCGTTGATTTCCCAGCCCCGTTGTCGCCCAAGAGAGCAAGAACCTCTTGAGGAAAAAGCTTCAGGCTTGCTCCTTTAAGGGCACAGACACCTCCAAAGCGCTTAACGATGTTCCTTGCTTCCAGCAAGGGGATACCTTCCTTCACAGAAGATCTTTCCATAGATCAACCCCTCAGCTCTCGAAGAGTACCCAAAGCAACTCCACCCACAAGAATAAGACCAATCACAATCGTTTGCCAGTACATGGATACCCCGAAAAGCACAAGCCCATTACGTATCATTCCCAAAAGGGCTGCCCCAAAGAGCGTCCCCAGCACGCTTCCCTCTCCACCAGCAAGGCTTGTACCCCCTATAATTACTGCAGCAATGACATCCAGCTCCCAGCCGATGCCCGCGTTTGCCTGTCCAGCACTCAGGCGTCCGGCAAGGAGTACTCCGGCCAGGCCGCTCAAAAGGCCGCTGATGGTATACGTCACAATCTTCACGCGCTGAACATTGATACCCATTGCCCAAGCAGCTAACTCGTTACTCCCTATCGCCTTGATATAGTTTCCATACGTTGTCCTACCAAGGAGGAAAATGCCTAAAACACCAATACCCAGCATGAAGAGAAAGAGATAAGGCAAGGAAAAAAAGGACCCCTGTCCAAGGGTAATAATGGAGCCCTCGTAAATGGGGATCGGAAAACCTTTAGTGATAACAAGCACAATCCCACGAGCAATGTTGAGCATTCCTAGAGTAACGATAAAGGGATTAATCCTCAACTTACTCACCAAAAGACCATTGACAAATCCACACACCATACCCACGCCAACAGCTATTGCTATAGCAAGATTTCCCAAACTCAGGTGAAAGATTGCCGAAAGTACACCTGCTAACGCCAGCACCGAACCCACAGAGAGGTCTATGCCTCCTAAGGTCATTACCAAAGTTTCACCAACTGCTATGACAGCATAAAGACTTATTTGCCTTGCAAGATTCACGAGGTTAAAGAGGTCAGAAAATTCGGAGAAAAGATTCCTAAGATAACGAAAAGTATCACAAAAAAGAGGATAGTATTGATTTCTGTTCTCGAGAGCAAAAAGCATCACTCCTTTTTGAGCACACCGGAAGCGTACTTCCGGTGTGCTCCCTACTCCAATGTTACTTCTCGGGATAGTATACGTTTACATTCTCCGCAGTTACGGCTATAGTACCGGTATCCATGTTGACCGGCAAAGGTTTCCCCTTCTTGGCCTTTACCAGACTCTCCACAATGAGGTAACCCCAGTTGTACTGCCGCTGAACAATCGTGGTAGTGATGATCCCCTGTCGTACGCCAGCGATGATATCGGGAAGATCGTCGAAAGTCACAACTGGTATCTTTAGTCCTCGCGCCTTCCAGACCACCACAGCAGAGGGACCGGCCTGGGCATCAACACCAAACAAGAGATCCATATCAGGATGAGCAGTAACCATGTTCTCAATGTTTGCAGTGGTCTTTTCGGGATCCCCATAACCGGTTTGAATGTCAACGATCTGGACCTCGGGGTATTGAGCGATAACTTCCTTGAAGCCTTCAAGACGCTGGTTCAGATTAAGCTGTGTCGGTACACCCATGCTGATACAAATTTTACCCTTTGGAGAACCATACTTCTTTTGGAGAATATCAATAGCCACACGTGCTGCGTGTTTTCCTGCCTCCACGTTGTTTGTCCCGATGAAACAGAGTCTGTTACTCTGAGGAGCATCCGTATCAAAGGTAACTACTGGAATGCCTTTCTCCATAGCAGTATTGATGTAGGGAGTCAAGGCGGTGGGATCAAGAACTCCAAGACCGATTCCGTCAATTTTCTTCGCGATGAGCCCCTCTACGATAGCAACTTGCTTTCCGATATCTGCCGTATCCGGACCAAGAATTTCCACCTCGACACCAAACTCTTTCGCTGCATCTTGAGCTCCCCGGGTGGTCTCATTAAAGAAAGGATGTACAATGGGGTATACAATGGCAAATTTCCACGTTTCACCAGAAGCTGCAAAGGCAAGACCTTCTACCACGAGTAACGCCAACACAGCACCCAATAGAACCCAACGCTTCACAGCAACCTACCTCCTCCCCTTTCAAGCTTCACGATTTCCTAAAAACCCGCACACTGAACCGTGCCTTGTCTCCCCTGAACTTAAGATGAAAGTACTCTACCGGTGTCCCCTCTATGGAATAAATCACCCCCTTCATGAGTAAAATAGGCATTGACCGCGGAATGTGCAAAAGTTGGGCCTCTGCAGGCGTAGGCATCGCTGGCTCGAAACTCTCATCCGCCATGACAAGCTCGATGCCGTAGTAAGTTCGAAGGACATGGTGCAGAGATTCTTCACCAAAATCAAAGGAGAAAATATCGGGGACCATCTTGTAAGGTAGAAACGATGTCCCTATGTTGAACGGTTCGCCACTCCCATAACGAACTCGTTCAAGAACAACCACTTCTTCTCCTTCTTTAAGGTTGAGCATCTTGCAAACCTCTGAATCCGGCAATATTTTTTCAAACCTGAGAACCTTAGAAGAAGGGACTAAGCCCTTGCGCCTCATTTCTTCGGTAAAACTTAGAAGCTCACGAGCATACTCTCGGAAGAAATTCTCACCCTTAACAGTTACAGCTACCTTTCCCCTCCTTTTGATGATTGTTCCCTCTTTCTCAAGCTCTAAAAGAGCTCTTCTTACGGTATGCTTGCTCACATGGTATTGCCTTGCTAGCTCCGCCTCAGAGGGAAGAGTAGGGCCATAAAATCCCGACTCGACTCTGGCTTTAAGGATATTCTTAAGCTGAGCATATGCCGGGAGAGGAACATTTCTCGAGACAAACTCTTGCAAGGCCTGCGACCTCCATCCATTGACGGTAGAAGTATTATACATGTGCGCATATGTAGAATACACTGACGGAGAAGATGCTGTCAATCTCCGCTACAAAAATTTTTGTAGATCGCCCAAGTTTTGTTCACGATGGATTTCTCCAGCTCGGTAGAGATGGATACAAACGGAAAGGCAATTCCTAAGGAGGAATTCGAACTCCAATTTAAGGGCGACACCCTCTTCAGGTTCTTAGGTATACAATGGTGGTTTTTTAAGTAAACACCCAGCTCCAGCGGAGTGTTGCGCACTTTTCCACATCAAATCGATATCTGCACGAACTAAAAACACAATAACACCTAAACCCGACCTTGAAAGCTTGTTCTGAATAGTCACCGATACTCTGCATGGCGCGATCCTTAAAGAGATCTGCTCAGCGCTGATGAGTAGGCGAAAAAGATTTTTAAGCTAAGACTCTAAACATGGTACAATGGAGAAGGGGTTTTTCGGTGAGCATTCGCCGTATCAGGTACTGGTTACTTGGCATTGCCGGGGTTTTCCTTCTCGGCGTAGTGTACCTTTTCCTCCTCCCCTTTGACGTTACTCCCTTCCTCCGCTACGATTCTTCCTTTGCCCTCTACGACAGGGAAGGAACGCTCCTTTCGGTTCTTCGATCCCCCCGGGATTCTTTCTCTATCCCCATTCCCCTTGAGGAGATGGGGGAGTGGCTCCCGAAGGTGGCTGTAGAAAGCGAAGACCGGCGGTTCTTTCGCCATCCTGGAGTGGATATCCTTGCCCTTGGGAGGGCTCTTTTCACAAACCTCCGTTCCCGAAGAATCGTCTCCGGAGCTTCCACCATCACGACGCAGCTTGTGCGCCTTCTTTTTCCCCGGCCCAGGACGTTAACCAGTAAACTCTGGGAGTACCTTGTTGCCCTCCGCCTTGAGCGGCATCTTGGTAAAAAGGCCATCCTCGAGTCGTACCTCAACCGAATCCCCTTGGGAGGGAATATCTACGGGGTGGAGGCTGCATCCTGGTACTACTTTGGGAAGAAAGCCAAAGACCTGAGTTTCCTTGAAGCTGTGTCTCTTGTGAGCCTCTTCCCCGCCCCGGAGCGGTTCCGTCCCGATAAGAACCCCGAGAATTTCCTCCGCCGCCGAAATGCCCTCCTTGCAAGGCTCCACCAAAGAGGCCTCATCACCCAGGAAGAATACCTCCTTTACACCAGCGCTCCTTGCCCAAAACCACGGGGGCTTCCGCAAGCTGCCTACCACGCTGCGGTACTCCTTGAAAAGATGACTTCCTCTTCCCGGGTCCGCTCAACCCTTGTCTTTCCCCTCCAGGCAATGCTTGAGCGGGCTCTTGAGGAGGCTGTGGTTACCCTTCCTGAGGGAATCACCGCCTGCGGGGTAATCGTGGAGAACGAAACCGGGCATATTCTTGCCTATGTGGGGAACGCCCGCTTCCGAAGGACTCCTGAGAAAGCCTTTGTCGACTGCCTCCAGGCTCCCCGCTCCCCTGGTTCCGCCCTCAAGCCCTTCGTGTACGCCCGGGCTTTTGACCGGGGGCTTTTCGTCCCCTCAAGCATCGTTCCCGACACCCCGTATGAACTTGGGGGAAACGTTCCGAGGAATTTCGACCTTGGCTTTCGGGGACTGGTGTCCTGCGAGGTTGCTTTGGCTTTGTCCCTGAACGTTCCTGCAGTTCGGGTCGCCCGGAAAGTGGGGCTCCGGGACTGCCTGGACCTCTTCCAGGCGCTCGGCTTTTCCCGCATCACGAAAGATGAAACCTTCTACGGTGACTCCCTCATCCTTGGGGGATGTGAAGTGACGCCCTTTGAGCTTGCCCGGGGCTACACCGCCCTGAGCCGTCTTGGGGAAGAAATCGAGCTCACCTTTTTCCCCGAGGACACGCCGACCAGAAAGCGGGTCTTCTCAGAGGGAAGCGCCTACATGATTGCCGAAATCCTTGCCGATTCCTCCCGCTTCAATCCCCTTCCGAAAAAGACCCTTCCTCTGCCTCTTTGCGCCTTCAAAACCGGGACCTCCTACGGCCTTCGGGACGCCTGGACCGTGGCCTATAACCCCCGCTATACGGTCCTTGTGTGGTTTGGAGACCCAAAGGGATTGCCCCACGAGGAGCTCGTCGGTATTCGCTTAGCTGCCCCGGTGAGCATCCGCCTCATGGAATACCTCATGCGGGGGGAACGAGTCTGGTACAGGTGCCCTGAGGACATTAAGTGGCGGGAGGTCTGCACCCTCTCGGGGAAAATCGCCTCTCCGTTCTGTGAACACCGGACCGCAGCGCCCTTCCTCCGCAACGTATCGCCCCTTGAGGTTTGCAGCCTCCACACCCCCTCCCTGGGGACTCTAAGGCCAAGTAAGGAAACCCCTCTTGCGATTGTCTCCCCCATCCCCGGCCGGAAGTACTTCCTCCTTCCACCGAATTCCAAGCTCCGCCTTCCCCTTCGGGCCGAGGGGGGAAGGGGACGGATTTTCTGGTTCCTTGACGGGGAGTATGTGGGGGAAAGCGCTCCGGATGAGTCCCTCTTTGTTGCCGTTTCCCCCGGGACCCATACCGTCCTTGCCTCTGATGCTTCTGGAGGAAGCGCCACCGTAACCTTCACCCTTGAAGCCGGGGCCTTTGCCCGAACAAGAAACGACCTTGGGGAAATCTGGCCGTGATTCGAAGTAGCGCCATCCTCCTCATCTTCTTCCTTCTTCTGAGCTACATCTCCCTCGAGAACGCTGCCTCCATCCTCTCCCGGGAGCTCAAAGAGCAGTTCGCCTTCTCCTTCTTCGAAAACGAGAGGATAAAAGAGGAACTCGCCCAAACCTTTGGGCTCAAAAAGGTGAAAGAGGGAAAGCCCCTCTACATGCCTCCTGAAATCCTTGCCGAGTACACAGAGAGCATCGTCTACAAGGACGTCCCCTACGGGAACGACAAAGCCCAGAAACTCGACATCCTCGTTCCCCTCTCGATACGAAGAAACGAAAAACTCCCTGTTTTCGTCTTCGTCCACGGGGGAACCTGGATTGGAGGGTCAAAGAATGAAGCCCTCTACCGCCACTTTGCCCGGGAGGTCACAAGAGCCGGGTACATCTTTGTGAGCCTTGACTACCGCGTGTACCCCAGGGTCCGCTTTTCAGGAATCCTCGCGGATGTCAGGAAAGCCCTCTCTTTCCTCTATGAAAACATCGAAACATACGGGGGACGGAGGGAATTCGTCCTCTGCGGCCACTCTGCGGGAGCACACCTTGTGGCCCTTTCAACCGTTAAGCGCGGCATCCTCCCTGAGGAAGTCTACAAAGCGGTGCGGCTTGTTCTCCTTTTGAGCGGCCCCTACGACCTTCCAGCCTATGAGGAAACCCTTGATATCCCCTTCCGGAACCTCATCCGCCGGATTTTCTTCGACCTCTTCGAGGGAAAGAAGAACCTCCGGGAGCTCTCCCCCGTTTTCCAGGTCGAAAAGACCCCTATCCCCTTTGTCCTTGTTGTGGGGGAAGAGGACGAAATCACCCCCAAAGAGCAGAGCATGCGGCTTTTTGAGGAGCTCAGGGCAAAAGGCAATAGCGCTGAGCTTTTCATCCTCCCGGGCGTAGGCCATGGGGGAACGCTTTACGTCCTCAACTCGGAGTTTGACCGGAAGGGGCTCTTCACCCCGACCT
>JACIZN010000090.1 GCA_014359405.1 Candidatus Caldatribacterium sp. | reverse complement strand
AGCAACAATCACAAAGGAACTCTCAATTTCTTCCCCCGTTTCAAGGCGAACCCCTCGAGCAACCCGATCCTTAACGAGGATTTCGTCCACCGCGGTCAGTGTTCGGACCTCTATCCGCTCCTTCAGGTAGTCGAAGATATTGCGGAGGATGTCGCGGCAACGGTCCGTTCCAAGGTGGCGAACTTGGGAGGGCACAAGGATAAGCTCGGCTTTCTCGGCTCTCTTTCGAAGTTCTTCCACCCGCTCCCCATCTGTCCCGTAAATGCGAGCTGTCCCCCCAAAGCGAAGGTACACCTTATCCACATAGTCAAGGACCGAGGCGAACTCTTTCTCGTCGATATATGCAGTGAGCTGGCCTCCGACCTCCCGGGAAAGAGTGAGTTTTCCGTCACTAAAGGCCCCCGCCCCTCCCCATCCACAAAGGAGAGAACAGGGCGTACACTTCTGGCAGATGCGGCTGTTTTCTCTCGCCGGGCAGATTCGCTTCTCGATATTCCTCCCCCGGTCCACAACAAGAACACGGAGGTTACTTCGTTCCGCAAGTTCAAGCGCAGCAAAAATCCCTGCCGGACCAGCACCAACAATCACCACATTATACTTTGCCATCGCCGTCACCTTGGTTCCTTTGAATTTCCTCAAGGATGCGCAGGGCTACCTCAAGGGCGTTCTTCCCCTCCTCAAGGCCCACAAGGGGTTTTTCCCCGTTCCGCACGCAGTGGATGAAATGCTCAAGCTCAAGCCGTAGAGGCTCTCCCTTCTGCATGACAGGCTTTTCGATGAGCTGAGGCAGAGATGAGGAGGTCTTCTTGTACACCGCAAGCTCCTGCTCCAGGTAATCGATGGAAATGAAGGAGTCCGCCTGAGTGATCTCCATACGGCGGATCTTCTTCCGTGTGACCCGACTCGCAGTGAGGTTTGCAATGCAACCGTTCTGAAAGACGAGTTGAGCGTTGGCAATATCCTCCTGGCGAGAAAAAACCGAACGCCCGAAAGCATTTACCCTGACGACACTGCTTTTCACAATGCTCATCACGATGTCGATATCATGGATCATGAGATCAAGAACCACTCCAACATCCGTATTCCGATTCGTGTAAGGACCCATCCGGCAACATTCGATGAAGATGGGTCGGTCCACGATTTTTGCAAGTTCCATGACCGCCGAGTTGAAGCGTTCGATATGTCCCACCTGAAGGATGACGTTCTTCCTTGCTGCCATCTCCATGAGTTCTTTTGCCTCTTCAAGGGTTGTGGTAACTGGTTTTTCGATGAGGATATTGATGCCCTCTTCAATGAAGTGCGCCGCAATATCCCGGTGGAGTACCGTGGGAACCACAATGCTCACCGCATCTACTTTCCCAAAAAGATCCCGGTAGTCAAAAAACGGTGTTGTGGCGTACCGTTTTGCCACTTCTCTGGCCCGCTCTTCATTAATGTCCACAACACCAACGAGTTCGACTCCAGGAATCTTCGAGTACACACGGGCATGGTGCTGACCAAGGTAACCAACACCAACAACGCCAACCCTGACCACCTTCAAACCCCATCACCCACGCGGTCATCTTCCTTCAAGGAACTCTCGAATAAGCCCCACGACTTCCTCAAGATCCCCCTGAGAGAGCCCAGGATGCACCGGTATTGATAATACCTCACGGGATAGCCTCTCAGCAACCGGAAAAGAACTGTACCCATAGGACCCAAGAAACGCCTGCTTGTGGAGAGGAAGAGGATAGTACACCTCGCAGCCCACTCCCCGTTCTCGAAGAAAAGCAAGGAGGGCATCCCTTCCCCGGAAGACCTTCAGGGTGTACTGGTGGAAAACCGGCGAAGTCCTTTGGGGTACAAAAGGAACCTCTATACCCTCAAGATCTTGGAGCATCCTTGAGTAAAAGGAGGCGTTTCGCCTCCTTCTTGCGTTGTGTTCCTCAAGCTTCCGAAGCTGTACCCTTCCGATGGCCGCGGCAATATCGGTCATCCGAAAATTGTATCCGAGAACTTCGTGGTAGTAGCGCTTGCGACTCCCGTGGTTGATGAGTATCCGACACCGCTCAGCAATTTCAGGGTTGTTTGTGACCACCATGCCTCCCTCTCCGGTTGTCATGTTCTTCGTGGGATAGAAGCTGAAAACCCCTACATCACCAAAGCTCCCGACCTTCCTTCCTTCGTACTCGGCTCCGTGCGCCTGGGCACAGTCCTCTACCAGGAAGAGATTCCTTGACCGCACCAACGCAAGGATTTCTCCAAGATCGCAAGGTGTCCCGTAGAGATGGACAATGATTACTCCTTTTACTTTTGGTTCCCTCTCAAGGACTTCCTTGAGACTTTCAGGGTCGATGTTGCCGGTCTTCCAGTCCACATCGCAGAAAATGGGAACACCTCCACAGTGGAGGATGGCGCTTGCGGTAGCCACGAAAGTAAAGGGTGTTGTCACCACCCTGTCCCCAGGTTGCACACCAAGGGCCTTCAGGGCGACAAAGAGAGCTGCCGTACCGCTACTTGTGGCCACCGCCTCTTTGGTTCCTACGTAGGCCGCGAATTCCCTCTCAAAGCACTCCACTTCTCTCCCCTGGGCAAGATGTCCGGAATCAAGAACCTCAAGAACAGCTCTCTTTTCTTCTTCGCCAATCAGTGGCCGGCTCAAGGGTATTCGCATCTTCAACACCTTTCCCGTGCTTTGAAGCTCTCAAGGTACAAGCAGTACTCCCGGAAACGCTCGATGGTTTCTTCGAGGGTATCGCCTCCGAATTTCTCCAGGTACGCGCCTGCAAGAACCCAGGCGAGCATGGCTTCCCCCACAACAAGAGCCCGGGGCACGGCACAGACATCAGAACGTTCGTAGCGAGCAGTGACTTCCCTCTTTGAGACCACATCCACCGAATGGAGGCCCTGCCGAAGGGTGGGAATGGGCTTCATCGCGCATCGCACCCATATGACTTCTCCGGTGGAGACTCCTCCTTCAATGCCACCGCTGCGGTTCGTCTTCCGGTAAAAGGGAAAGGGAGAACGTCCTGCATCGTAGAAGATTGCGTCATGCACCGCACTTCCGGGAAGCTCTGCCCCACGGAAACCCTCCCCAATTTCGACACCCTTCACCCCAGGAATACCCATGAGGTAGAAGGCAAGACGGCTATCAAGACGAGTATGCACTTCGACATAGCTCCCAAGGCCCGGCACAACCCCAGATGCTGCCACAATAAAAGTTCCCCCGAGGGTATCACCCTGTTCCAGGGCCTGTGCAATGCGTGCCTCCATTTCCTCTTCTCGCCCAAGCGTAGCAAGAGGCGAAGAGAGAGCCCGCTCAAAAACCTCTTCCCAGGACTTCCCCTCTGCAGAAACCCGGATACCCCCGATGCTCTCCACAAAACCTCCAACCCGAACTCCAAAAGAGGCAAGGAAGAGCTTGGCTAAAGCCCCGGCTATGCATCGTCCCACCGTCTCCCGGGCACTGGCACGCTCGATGACGTTCCGGATATCTCTGAAACGGTACTTCACAAGGCCCCCCAAGTCAGCATGTCCAGGTCGTGGAACGGTGATTTCCTCGTAATTCTCCGGTCTCTCTCCCACAGGATCCATGAGAGGCTTCCACTTCTCGTACTCTGCATTCTCCACAAAGAAAGCCAAAGGACTCCCAAGGGTTTTCCCCCACCTGAGTCCTGCAAGGACCTCCACCCTATCCTCCTCAAGACTCATACGGGGGCTCACTCCAAACCCTTTTCTCCGGCGGGCAAGTTCCCTCTCGATAAAACCAAGATCAACGGCCATTCCCGCAGGAAGTCCACTCACGAAGACAAGGATACCTCTTCCATGGGATTCTCCTGCTGTGTGGAACTCAAGGCGCACGGTGCAACCGCTCCTTAAGGGAAGCCATTGTTTCAAGAAAACGGTGCATCTCCTCCTCTTTTTCACCCTCGAGGAGGCGAAGGAAATGCTCAAGGTTACGCATGAAGGTCCGAATCGCTCTGGCAAGTCTCCTGTTCGTGAGAAAAATATCGCTCCAGACCCCAGGAGAGGAGCCGGCAATCCTCGTCATGTCCCGAAACGAAGGTCCTCCAAATCTCGCCATATCCTTTTCCTCTGCTAAAACCGTCTGGAGAAAAACGTTGGACAGCACGTGGGGAAGGTGGCTGACAAAGGCACAGATGCAATCATGCTCCACAGGGGTTAAAAAAAAACCTTGCCTCCAACAACCTCCCCAAGCTCCAAGAGGAGTTCCTCTGTTCCATCCCTCAGTTTACCTGGAACGATAAGGAGAGGCATATTGCGAAAAAGCCCTGCCCGCGCCCCTTCGATGCCACCTTTCTCGGCCCCACCCATTGGGTGAAAGCCAATGTACTCCACGTCGAGGTTTTCAGGATGGATTTCCTCAAAAATCCACTCCTTCGAGCTCCCGGTGTCGAAAACCCTTGCTCCCTCGCGCAGAAAAGGCTGGATGGTGCGAAAGATTTGCGGGATTTTCCGAACCGGTGTAGCAATGAAGATGAGATCGGACTCTTGCGCCACCTCTGCAACGCTTTTGCCAAGGCAGTCCACCGCCCCTCTTTCTTTGGCTTTTCGCGCAACCTCTTCTGAGACATCGTATCCGATAATCTTTTCCTTCTTCGCCCATGCAGCGAAATCAAGTCCCAAGGATCCACCCACAAGGCCAAGCCCTATGATGCCAATAGTGAAGGTTTCCAAACTATACTTCCCTCCCCACAACAGCTGCGAGTTTCCGAAGCTCCTTCATGAGGGTTGCGAATTGATCGGGAGTGAGCGATTGTGGACCATCAGAGAGGGCTTCAATGGGGTTGGGATGAACCTCAACAAGGAGACCATCGGCACCACAGGCTAAAGCTGCAAGGCTCATAGGTATCACAAGGTCGCTTCGTCCCGTGCCATGGCTCGGATCGACGATAATGGGGAGGTGGCTCTTTTTCTTCACCAGGGGCACACAGCTCAAATCGAGGGTATTCCGAGTCGAAGGTTCAAAGGTACGGATACCCCGTTCACAGAGGACGACCTGGTAGTTCCCCTGGGCAAGGATGTACTCTGCAGACATGAGGAGCTCGTCAATGGTGTTCATCATCCCCCGCTTCAAGAGGACCGGCTTCCGCAAGCGCCCAACCGCCTCAAGAAGCCTGAAGTTCTGCATATTCCGTGCTCCAATCTGAATCATATCGGCGTACTCTGCAACGATGGGGAGTTCTTCGATACCCAGCGCCTCGGTCACAAAGGGAAGGCCGGTCTCTTCGCGAGCTTTGGCGAGGAGACGAAGTCCCTCTTCCCCGAGTCCCTGGAAACTGTAGGGTGACGTTCTCGGCTTGAAAGCTCCTCCACGGAGAATTTTTGCTCCTGCCTCCTTGACTCGATGGGCAGTTTCAATGATCTGGGCCTCGGATTCAATGGCGCAGGGACCAGCCATGACGACGAATCTCCCCGGGCCAATCTCCACATCTCCTATCCGGACGACCGTGTCCGCTTCCCGGAATTCGCGGCTTGTGAGCTTGTAGGGTGTCAGAATGGGGATGACCCGCTCCACAAAGGGGAGCACCCCAATCTTCTCTTCAAGGTTTACCCCCCGTTCATCTCCTATGGCCCCAATGATCGTTCGTTCAACACCCTGGGAGATATGTACCCCAAAACCGAGACGCTTGAGGCGCCGCACAACCTCGTCAATTTCCTGCTGTGTGGCACCACTCCGCAGAACAATGATCATTGCCCACCTCTCCCTCCAAACCATGAATACGGTAGAGTTCCCCACAGGCAGCTTGGATATCATGCCCCCGGGACCTTCTTACGGTAACGGTAATTCCCTCCTTCCGCAAAAGCGTCGCAAACACCTCGAGTCGCTTCTTTGACGAAGGCACAAAGGGAGTCCCCGGGACTCTGTTTCCCGGGATCAAGTTGACGTGGACGAGAAGACCTCGGAGGAGTTTCGCAAGCTGTAGAGCGTGCTCTCTGCCGTCGTTGACATCCTGCCACAGGGTGTACTCAATGGTGACTCTTCGGCGCGTGAGACGAAGGTACTTCCGCAGTGCTCTCACGAGGGATGCAATAGGATACACCTTGTTGAGGGGGACAAGGAAATTCCTCAGTTCATCCGTTGGAGCATGGAGCGAAAGAGCAAGGTTCACCTCCGGCCAGTCCCGGCCAAGCTGCACAATTTTTTCCGGAACACCCACCGTAGAAACCGTAATGCGGCGGGAACTGATGCCAAAGCCTTCGGGACTATTGAACACCTGGAGCGCCCGGTGCAATGCCTCGTAATTGAGGAGGGGTTCTCCCATGCCCATGAACACAAGGTGGGTGATGCGCCGACCCTCCTTCTGGCCCACCCTCCAGGCCTCTTCTACAATCTCCTCCCCCTTGAGCGACCGCTTGAATCCCACCCTTCCTGTGGCGCAGAACGGGCAGCGCACCGGACATCCCACCTGGGTTGAAAGGCACACCGTGTACCAAGACCGGTGGGGAATGGCCACTGTTTCTACCGAGTCCCCCGGAGGGAATACGAAGAGGAATTTCTTTGTTCCATCGGCGGATACCTCTTCCTTCGCAAGGTATGCTGTGCCAAGGGTAAAAGATGTGGAGAGTTCCTCCCGGAGTTCCAGAGGCACATCACTCATATCCTGGAAAGAGGCGATTCTCTTCTCGTACACCCAGCGGAGAACTTGTTTTGCCCGGTACGAGGGCTCTCCCCTTTCCACAAACCAAGAAATGAGATCCGAAGGAAGCATCCCAACAATGTTCTGCTTCATGGCTTTCTCCACGCATCGTAATTTTACAATACTCCCTGCTGGTTTAAAATATACTCAAGGAAGTGAGCGCTGTGGACGAGAACCAGAAAAGAGAATTCCAGGAAGAACTCTTGAAGCTCCGGGAGAAAATCTCGCAAGCCTTGGCACGGCGGGTTGACGGAACCCCAGGGGAGGTACTCGACGAAGCCGACTTGGGAAACGCCACACTTTCCATGGAACTCGAAGTCTCCTCTCGGCAAAAGCTCACAGAAACTCTTGAGATGATTGAGAAGGCTCTTCGGAGAATCGAAGCGGGAACGTACGACACCTGTGAGATCTGCCGGAGGAAAATCCCCCTTGAGCGGCTTCGGACAATCCCCTACACCTCTCTATGCGTGGAGTGCCAGGAGAAGCAGGAGAGGGCAAAAAAATAAGGGCGAGCAGTTCTTTTTTCTTTCCACTGCTCGCCCTTTACCCGAAGCTTGTGAGTCAAGTGTGCACCATTTTCTCGAGCATCTCCAGTCGCTCCTCGAGCACCAAGGGTATGCTTGAAAAGAGGTCTTTGGGGTACTCCACTCCCCTATCAAAGACCTGGCGACGGAATTCCACGAGTCTAAAGTACTCCACAAGCCCCTGTACTGCCTCGTCAACGTTGAAAGGCTTGCAGGAGAAAATGTCCACGCTCACGTACCGCTTCGCCGGGAAGGTGTGAATGCTGATGTGACTCTCGGCAATGATGACGATTCCGGAAATACCGCTCTCGTTGGCCGTCGTTCCCTGGTAACGAAAAACGTATGGCGGTGTTACCTTAGTCATGCCCATGTACTGCGGAAACTCGTCCAGGAATTTCCTGATACGATTCACGTCGCTGATAATTTCTGGGTCCTGGCTGTAGCCATCAAGGACAAGATGCATACCAATCTCGAGAGTGGCCTTTTCCATCGCCCATCCCTCCCCTCAGACCTCTCAGGGTATTTAGAAACAAAATTCCTATCCCCTGAATCCTCAGGGGATAGACATTTGCGCAAAAACAATGGTCACAACGCCTTCTCGCGTTGTGACCATTGTACTATTCA
>JACIZN010000089.1 GCA_014359405.1 Candidatus Caldatribacterium sp. | reverse complement strand
AAGGCTCGGGTTGGAGAGTTAGTCATCGCCATCGGAAACCCATACGGACTTTCCCATACGGTTACGGTCGTGTTACTCAGTGCGAAGGGTCGTCCCATTTCGGCAGGAGACTCAGGAAGGGAGTACGAGAACTTTCTGCAAACTGATGCTGCCATCAATCCTGGAAACAGTGGCGGACCACTTTTGAACCTCCGGGGAGAAGTCATCGGTATCAACACTGCTATCCTTCCATACGCTCAGGGTATTGGATTTGCCATTCCAATTAACATGGCAAAATCCATCCTGGACCAGCTCATCACTCAGGGAAAAGTTGTGCGGGCCTGGCTTGGAGTGTACATCCAGGACCTCACTCCCGAGATGGCCGAAAAGTTTGGCCTTCCGGAAGCCAAAGGCGCCCTGGTTGCCGACATTTCCAAGGGAAGCCCTGCGGAAAAGGCTGGCCTTCAGAGGGGCGACGTTATCCTTAAGGTGGATGGCAAGGAAACTCCCACAGTGAGCGATCTCCAGCGGGAGATTCGGTCACATCGCCCAGGGGATCGGGTGCAACTCGAAATTTGGCGAAACGGCAAGAGCATGATTCTTGAAGCAACCCTTGGAGAGCTTAAAGAATCCGGCACAGCTGTGCCCGAAGTGCAGAGGGTTGGGTCTTGAGGTTGCCGAAATTACCCCAGAACTTGTGGAGCGATATAGCCTCAGGACAAGCCGCGGAGTGGTTATCACAGGTGTCCGGGCAGGAGGTCCGGCAGATGAAGCAGGGCTGCGTCCTGGGGATGTTATTCTCGAAATGAATCGGAGAGAAATTGCTTCTCTTTCGGACTGGGAGGATGCCTTGGCTCAGGTCGGTCCTGGAGACACGGTTCTCCTCCTCATTGACCGTGGGGGAAGAACGTACTTTGTACCTCTGAAGGCTGAAGAACGTTAGCATTATGGTTTCTCTCAAGGGGGAGTGGGGCAAGGTGTACTTTTGCCCTACTCCCCTTGGAAATCTCCAAGATGTCACCCTTCGAACCCTTGAGGTGCTGCGGAGTGTCGACTACATAGCCTGTGAAGATACCCGGGTTACTCTTAAACTCCTCAACGCCTATGGTATAACCAAGCCTCTTTTGAGCTACCACGCCCATAACCTTCCTCAAGCCACACAGGAGATACTGCGTCTCGTGAAAAGCGGAAAGAATGTAGCTTTGGTTTCAGATGCCGGTATGCCTGGAATTCAGGATCCCGGTATGGAGCTTGTTCCGATTCTTCTCCGCGAAAACATTCCCTTTGAGGTTCTTCCTGGTCCTTCAGCCGTTCTCCTTGGGGTAGTGTACTCAGGGTTCTCCTTTTCGGGTTTTGTTTTCGTAGGATTTCTCCCTCGGAGGAAGAAAGAAAAAAGAGCCGTCCTCGAGCAGGTTCTTGCGCTTCCTCAGTCCACGGTGCTCTATGAGTCACCTAAGAGGCTTTTTGAAACCCTGAGCGATATTCGAGAAGTTGGGGGAGAAGAGCGGAAGATTCTTGTGGCTCGGGAGCTGACCAAGCTCCATGAGGAGATTCTCCGGGGGACGGTTGCGGAGGTTGAAGAGGCTATTAAGGGGAGGGATATCCGGGGTGAGGTTCTCATTGTTGTTGAGGGAACTCCGAGGAAGAAGGAGGAAACGCGGGTACCCGAGAGGCTTGTCGAACTCCTTGCGCGGTCTGGTCTGGGGGAAAGAGAGATTGTTGAGGTTCTGAGCGAAGAGCTCGGACTGGGGAAAAATGCCCTGAAACGGAAGATTCACACTCTGAAGAGAAGTTGATTTTCCCCGAGAAGACTGGTTTAATTGAAGGGGTGCGAGGGAAAGGAGGAAGATGAATCTGGAAAAAGCAACAAAGGATGCGGCTTTTTGGATACTCTCTATCGTTGCCTTTTCGTCGGTTGCTTTTGTCTTCGGCATTATTATTGTCCTTTTTATGGAAGGTCTCCCTGCTCTTTTCCAGATTTCTTTCTTCGACTTTTTCTTCGGCAGGCGGTGGTATCCTGTTTCATCCCCACCGCAGTTCGGTCTCTTGCCTCTTCTGACAGGTTCGCTTTTTGTGACCCTGGGAGGGCTTGCCTTTGCCGTCCCTTTGGGGTTTCTTGCTGCAGTTTTTCTTGCCGAAATTTGCCCTCGGAGGGTGCGGGAAATCCTGAAGCCAATCGTCGAGATCCTTGCGGGAATTCCCTCGGTGGTTTACGGGTTCTTTGGTGTTGTCCTTCTTGCGCCTTTGGTGCAGAGGATCTTTCAGCTTCCCACGGGTCTCACCGCTTTGACTGCTTCGTTTCTCCTTGGAATTATGGCTGTTCCGGTTATCGTCAGTGTTATGGAAGACGCGCTCACTGCTGTGCCGAGGGATTACCGGGAGGCTGCTTTTGCCCTGGGGGCAACACGATGGGAGACCATTAGAGAAGTGGTTGTGCCTGCTGCTTCTTCAGGCCTTGGAGCTGCGGTGATTCTCGGAGCAGGGAGAATTATTGGAGAGACGATGACTGTACTCATGGTCGCAGGTGGAGCGGCGCTCATTCCTCGTTCCTTTCTCCAACCGGTGCGGACCATGACGGCTACTATCGCTGCCGAAATGGCAGAAACACCCTTTGGGAGTTTACACTACCGGGTGCTTTTTCTGGTGGCAGTTGTTCTCTTTCTCATTACCCTTCTGCTTGACCTTGCCGTAGCCTCTTTCAGTCGCCGGGAGGTTTGGAAGAGGTGAAGCTACAGGCAAAGGGAGTATCCGAAAAATTTTGGTTTACGCTCTGTGGGCTTGCAATGGTGGTCATTGGTCTTGTGCTGGGAATTCTTGTGGGCTTTGTTGCTCTTCAAGGGAGCGGGGTTATCAGCTTGGAGTTCCTCTTTTCTTTTCCTCGGAGAGGCATGAGTGAAGGCGGTATCTTTCCGGCCATTGTGGGCACGCTCTACCTTGTCCTGGGGAGTACCCTGGTATCGTTGCCTCTTGGGGTCTTCACTGCAGTGTACCTTGTAGAGTACGCCCCTCGGTCCAGTCCTTTCTTGCAGCTCATCCGACGAGCCATTCACTGCCTCGCAGGTATTCCTTCAATTGTCTTTGGGCTTTTTGGGCTTGCAGTGTTTGTTAAACTCTTTGGCTTTGGCGTTTCCATTGTTTCTGGGTCCCTGACCCTTGGTATCATGTCGCTTCCTGTGGTCATTGCCTCCTGTGAGGAGGCCCTGCGGAGTGTGCCGTATTCTTTCCGGGAGGCCTCCCTTGCTCTGGGAGCTCCCCGCTGGACAACAGTGCGGAGAGTTGTTCTTCCCGCAGCTTTTCCGGGCATCTTGACGGGTCTCATCCTCGCTGTGGGACGGGTGGCGGGGGAGACTGCTCCCATCATGTTTACGGCGGCAACCTTTTACGCTCGAGGGCTTCCCCGTTCTCCTTTTGACCGGGTCCTTGCTCTTCCGTACCATATCTATGGGCTCGTGACTGAGGGAGCGCATCCAGAAAAGCAGATTCCTATGGCGTATGGAACAGCCTTAGTGCTTCTTGCACTCGTGCTTTTGGTGAACCTTTCTGCTATTCTCCTCCGGCAAAGACTTCGCTCGGTGAGGAAGTGGTAGGGTGCTCAAAGAAAGGGTAAAGCTCAGCATAAGGAATTTCAGCGTTTTCTTTGGGGAGAAACAAATTCTTTACGACATCACCTTGGAAATTCCGGAGAATAGGGTAACGGCCATTATCGGTCCCTCGGGCTGTGGGAAATCAACACTTCTTCGGAGTATCAACCGAATGAACGATTTCTACGAGAATCTCAGGGTGCAGGGAGAAATTCTTCTTGATGGAGAGAACATCTATGGAGATTCGGTGGACCCGGTTGCATTGCGTCGCCGCATCGGGATGGTTTTCCAGCGTCCTAATCCCTTCCCCAAGAGCATCTTTGAAAATGTGGCGTATGGCCTGCGAGTACAGGGCTGGAGGAACAAGAGAGCCATCCAGGAAAGGGTCGAAGAGAGCCTCAAAGCGGCAGCACTGTGGGACGAGGTTAAGGACCGGCTCCATGCCTCGGCTTTTGAACTCTCGGGTGGCCAGCAGCAACGCCTCTGCATTGCTCGGGCCATTGCCGTAGAACCCGAAATCCTCCTCATGGATGAGCCAGCTTCTGCTCTTGACCCGATTGCCACGGCTCGTATTGAGGAACTCATCAAAAAACTCCGGGAACGGTACACCATTGTCCTTGTGACGCACAACATGCAGGAGGCAGCAAGGGTGTCCGATTACACCGCTTTCCTTCTCATGGGTCGCCTTATAGAATTCGGTCCTACCGCTCAGATTTTCACGAATCCCCGCCGAAAAGAAACGGAAGATTACCTTACCGGAAGGTTTGGGTAATTCCTCTACGGAGGAGGTAACTATGCAAATCTTCTCAGTCATCGCAAAGGGTGGGTACGTCATGTACCCCATTGTGGCCTGCTCAGTCATAGCCTTGGCCGTTTTCATCGAGCGATGGTACGTTCTCCGTTACTCGAGAGAGCGAATCCGCAAGTACCTCCGGGTGGTTCGGAAGCTCCTTTCCCAGAGAGACCTGAAGGGTCTTCTCGAGCTCTCGAGCCGTCACCCCAATCCTGCCTCCCGGATTATCCTTGCAGGGCTCAAGAAGTACTTCAATGGCCACCCCCGAGAGGCTCGGGAAGCCATGGAGAGCGTTGCTTCCTTTGAGCTCCCCTTCTTTGAGAAGCGTCTCTCCACCCTTGTGGTGGTGGCCAATATCTCCCCCCTCCTTGGGCTTCTGGGAACGGTGACCGGGATGATCCGAACCTTTGCGGTTATTGCTGCCGTAGGGGTGGGGAAACCCACCGAGATGGCAGGGGGAATCTCAGAGGCTCTCCTCACCACCGCTGCCGGTCTTTCGGTGGCCATTCCCACCGTCGTCATGCACCACTACCTTTCGCACCTTTCTGAGAGCATTGTGGGGGATATCGAGCGTGTGGCTGGTGAGGTTTTAGAGGTCATCGAGAGTGCTCCTCTCCCCAAAGAGGAGCTCCCAAAGGAGAGAGGAGAAGATGTTCCGGTTCCGGCGATGGAAGAAGAGGGTTGAGCCCCAGATCAACGTTACCCCCCTTGTGGATGTGGTCTTGCAGCTTGTCATCTTCTTCATCGTCACCACGACCTTCGTGAGCGTTGAAACCGGAGCCCAGGTGAACCTCCCGGCGGCTCAGTTCTCTCGCCTTGAGGAGGCAAAGACCATTACTGTGACGCTGACCAAGAACAACACCCTCTACTTCAACGGGGTGCTCACCGATTGGAAGGAGCTCCCAGGCCTTGTAATCCCTGAGCTCCGCAGAGACCCCCATGTGGCCGTGGTCATTGAAGCTGACCGGGAAGTCCTCCATGGGAGAGTGGTGAAGCTCATGGACCTCTTGAAACGGGCTGGAGTGGAGCGTATGGCCATTGCCACCCAACCGGGAGAGGAGGAGTAGGGTGGTTTTCAGGACGTGGCTGTGGAGGGTCACTGTTTTTTCCCTTCTTATTTGGTTTTTGGGGATTCTCCCGGCTTTGGGGGCCGATCGTCCCCAGGTGCTTCTCCTCCCCTTTGTCCCCCGAGATGGAGAAAAGGCTTTCTTGGGATACCTTCTTCGAGATCTCGCGCGACGGGAACTTGAGAAGTACGTTGAGGTTTACGATGTGGTTTTAGGGGATAACGCTGTTCGGGAATCGCGAATTTCCTGGAACGATGTCCTTGTCCCGATTACAGCCCAAAGCCTTGGCAAAAGACTCGGATGCACTCATGTACTTGTGGGAACCTTCCGGTATCGGGAAGTAGCAGGTAAAGAGAGAATTGTGGTGAGTCCTCGTATTTTCAACGTGAAGGAAGGAACTTACGCGGACATTCCAAGCACTGCTTTCGGGCTCGAGGGGGTTCGAGATTTCGTGGTGCACCTTTTGCAGAGTGCTGCCCCAGAACTTGGCATTTCCCCCTCCCTCGATATTTCCCTTCCTTTTTCCCTTGAGAATCTCTTTCCGCTCTACGAAGGTCTTGTGGTTATGGATGAGGCTATTCGGACTTACGGAGAGAACCAGTACCCCGACCTTCCTCTCTGGCAGAAGGCCTTTTCCCTTGCCCGGGAGACCATACGGAAGGAACCCGGATATTCAGAAGCCTATTACTACCTTGCCTCTATGTACCGGACGACGCGATGGTGGGCAAGGGAAATCGAAACCTGGGAGCAGTACCTCGAGGTACTCAAGCGTACGTATGGGGATTCGGCATTGCCGGTGGCTCAGGCGTACTTTCGCCTTGCCTCGTTCTGCCTTTCCCAGAAGAGGCTGGACGAAGCTTTGCAGTACGTTGAGCGGGCCTCAGAACTTGCCCCATCCTGGGCGCCGGTGTACCTTCTCTGGGGAAAAATCTGGTATGAGCGGGGAGATATGAAGAAAGCCACGTCCCTCTTCGCGAAGGCTCTGGAACTCGACCCAAACCTTAAAGAAGCGCAGTACTTTCTGCAGCTTGCGGAAAAAGCGCAGGTTTTCGGAAAAGAAGCCTACGAGGCTTACGTTAAGGGGTACCAGAGCTTTAGCTTGGGGAATTTCCGCCAGGCAGCAGCCTACTTCGAGGAGGCTGCGCGGCACAACCCTAAGATGAAGGAGGCGTACTACTGGCTTGGGCGCGCCCTCTACGAGATTGGAGACCTTGAGGCTTCTGAGAGAGCGTGGGTGAAGCTCCTTGAGCTTGATCCTCTCCACAGCCAGGGTCGGCGCTTTCTCGAGCGAGTGCAGAGAGAGAAAAAGTACGGGCGCGAGGCCGTTCGTCTTTTTGAAGATGGGTACAGACTCTACGAAGAGGCTCGCTACGAGGAGGCTGCTTCGTACTTTGAGCGGGCTACTGCCCTGAGCCCCCTCTTTTCCGAAGCCCATGAGTACCTTGCCCGGTGCTACTACCGTCTGGGGAAAAAGGAGGCTTACGTCGCCGAGCGCAAAAAGGCGACAGCAAGTCTTCCAGAAGCAAAGGACCGAGCGTGGTCCTACTACGAAATGGGTTTTGAGCTCTTTGGATGGGGCGAAAAGGAAGAAGCAAAGAGAGCTCTTGAAGAAGCCCTTCGGAACGATCCCGCCTTTGGGAAAGCGTACCTTCTCCTCGGGGAAATCTACGCAACGGACAAGATGTGGTCTAAGTCCTTTGAGTACTACCGGAAAGCTGCTCGGTACACCGATGGGGAGGAAAAGGGTCGAGCGCTCTGGGGGATGGCTACCGCTTTGTACTCCCTTTCCCGTTACGGGGATGCCCTTTCAGTTCTTGAGGAGATTGTCCGGGAATACCCTTACGCGAATTTCATCGAAGAGGCAGAAGCTCTTCGGGTGGAAGTTTTGGCCAGGGAAAAGAAGCTCACGGAGGCAGAGCAGGCTCTGAGGCAGTTTATGCTTCGTTTTCCCGAGAGCCAGTTCTTGGAGCAAGCAATGTTCTGGTGCGCTTTCGCCCTGTACGAGGGAAAGGAATGGGAAAGAGCTCGATCGCTTCTTGAAGACTTCCTCAGGCGGTATCCCCAGGGCTCGTTTTCCCAGAAAGCTACGGAGATGCTCGGGTATACTTATCGTTCCCTTGGCCTTGAGGACAAGGCAAAGGAGTATTTTGCCCGACTTGGGGGAGAGGAAGGGGAATTCCTCGTTGCCGATTCGCTTTACAGAAAGCGGGACTGGGATGGTGCGGAAAAAGCTTTTGCAGAGTACCTTGCAAGGTACCCGCAGGGGAAGTTTGCTAAAGAAGCGGCGTTGAAGCTTGCCTCTGTTTACCTCGAAAAAGGCGATCTCGACAAGGCTGAGGAAATTTTCGTATCGCGTGGGAAAGAGTTCGAAAAGCTCTTCCCCAGGGATACCTTGCGTCTTAGGGCTCGTCTTGCCTACAAAAGAGGGAAC